>CAMWRL010000001.1 GCA_947176685.1 uncultured Ruminococcus sp.
CCCCCCCCCCCCCCACCCATTTTTTTATCAAGCATAATTCTGCATACGATATCTAGTACGGTCTCTTGGGATCGGATTTGTGTATAAGAGACAGGTACAGATTGTATTGACATTTTTGTGGCAATGTGATAAAATTAAATCAGCATATTATAATTAAAAATTTAATGGGAGGAATTTTTAAAATGTTCAACAAAACAAAGAACATCAAACGTGTGGTAAGCCTTTCAGTTGCCGCAGTATGTATGATGTCCGCACTCAACTTTGCGCCCCTCAACGACAAACAGTCCGTTGATGCCGCCGACATTATGACAGCTTTTGAAATCACTCAGGATATGAAGATAGGCTGGAACTACGGCAACTCACTCGATGCAACAAAATATATGGCAGACCATGCAGGTCTGGAAACCGAAACAGCATGGGGCAATCCTAAAGCTACTCAGGCTACTTTTGACGCTGTAAAGGCTAAGGGCTTCAATACTGTACGTCTTCCTACAACATGGTATCAGCACCTTGACGAAAACAACAATATAGACCCTGAATGGATGGCTCGTGTTCGTGAAGTTGTTGACTACTGCTACAAGAATGATATGTATGTTATTCTTAACATTCACCATGAGGAATGGATTAACAGACCGGATTTTGATACGGCTTATGAGGAAATGTCCGTCAAGTTAAAGGCTGTATGGAAACAGATTGCAGAGGAGTTTAAGGACTACGACCAGCACCTTATATTTGAGGGTATGAATGAACCCCGTGCCGCAGGACAGGAATATGAATGGTGGTTAGCTCCTTCAGCTCCCAAGGAAAAACTCTTTGAAGTTATCAACAAACTCAATCAGGATTTCGTTGACACTGTAAGAAGCGTTGAATCGCCGTATAAGGATACAAGACTTCTGTCCTGTCCGCCATATTGTGCATCAGGCAGTGATATAAACATGATGTCAGCCCTTGAACTTCCGAATGACCCGTATGTTGCCGCATCTGTTCATGCTTACTCGCCTTATAATTTCTGTATGGGTGACGGCGACCACAGCACATTCTCCGAAACATATGCTACTGAACTTGAGGGTATTCTCAAGAATATCCGAAAGACTTTTATTGATAACAATATTCCGGTTATTCTCGGTGAATTTAGTGCCTCAAACTACAACAACACAGAGGCTCGCTGCGAATGGGCTACAACATATATTTCACTTGCAAAGAGCTATGGCTTCCCGTGCGTACTCTGGGACAACGACGCAAGAGGCAATGAAGACCAGTCCGAAGCACACGACTACCTCAACAGAGATACCAACACATGGTATGAGGATTCCGGTCAGGTTGTTGATGCAATGATGGCTGTACTTGCTGACGACTCTATTGTATGGGGTGCTAAGGACTTCACAACCGCAAAGCAGTATAAGCATGATGATATTTCAAAAGGCAAGGAGTTAACAGACGTTGCTGGCAGTTATGACAGCGGGGTAGACGGCAAAGAAGGTTCACCGGCAAAGATTATCAAATTCTCTGAATTTGAGGGCAAGGATATAGCTGTAAAATATACGGGCGGCGACCCTGAACTCGCTTTTATGGACGCTGAATGGGGCGGCTGGACAACTGTAAAGCCTTACTACGTTGACGAAAAGAACGGTATTGCTTACTTCTCTGCTGATGACATAAAAACAGCGTGGGAAAGCAATAATGGCAGTGTTTCAAGCCTTAACAGCTTTATCATAAGAGCTACCGGCAAGACAACTGTTGTAAAGGCTGCTATTGTTGACAAGGGCGTACTCGTTGAAAAGCCTGATAAGCCGATAACTTCAACAACAACTTCTGGCACAGGTACGACAACAACTACTACACAGACTACTGCTTCCGGCTCAGGAAGTACAACAACTACTACAACTACAGCAGTTCCGGACGATTTCAAGTTTGAAGTTGTAAAACTCCCTGTTACTCTCACAGGTGAAAAGACTATTAAATTTACAGTTGAGGGTACACCTTCTGCCTCAGTCGGCGGCGGCATATGCTATGACGACGGTGAATGGGCATCTGTTGAATGGAGCGGCAATATAGGCAAAGACGGAAAACTTGAAATGGAAGTTGATATTTCAACAATTCCGGCTTCTGTAAAAAGTGCTGAAATTCAGATATGGTGGTCAAATGTATGGGATAATGCTACAGAAACCGGCATTGATAAACCGGCTAAAGTTTCAGTTGGTTCGTCCGGTAACACAAATCCGACTACCTCAAAAAATCCTGATATAAATTACGGCGATGTCAACGAAGACGGCAAAGTAAGTCTTGCTGACGCTGTATTGATAATGCAGGCACTTTCAAACCCTGATGAATACAAGCTTTCTGAAAAAGTCGCAAAAGCCGGTGATGTTGTGGGTAATGACGGTTTAACTGCAAAGGATGCAGTCGCAATCCAGATGATAGATTTACAGCTTCTTTCTGTAAGCGACCTTCCTGTTGATGACATTAATTTTTAACTTAAATAAACTCCCCGTCTTGTGACGGGGAGTGCTTTGTTATTTGTTTTTCCATTTGAGCAGAATCAGGGTTGTTATACCGGTAAGCACAAGGGTAAGCACAATCGGAAACCATGTATATGGCAGCGGCAAATCAACAGTATTTATTCCGTAAAACGCAAATATAATATTGGGGATTTCAAGTATTACCGTAAGAATAGTAAGCCGCCACATAACAATATTCTGGTTGTTGGATATGACTGACGAAAAGCCGTCCATCATATGAGAAAGAATACTTGTATATATGCTTGCCATTTCGATAGCCTGCTTCATTTCAATTAGAACGTCTTCAAGTAAGTCCTGGTCTTCGTCATAAAGGTGTATGACTCGTCCACGACAGATTTTTTCAACAGTAGCTTCGTTGGCTTTAAGGGACGTTGAAAAATATACAAGGGACTTTTCCAGTGCAAGAAGCTGCATAAGAAGTTCGTTTTTCATAGCGTCGTGGAGTTCCTGTTCGGCAGAGGACGAAATATTATCTATCTGTTTGAGGTAAATAAGAAACAGTGTAGCAATTTTCAGCAGCAGTTGCAGAACAAACCTTGTCTTGAATGCCGGACGCAGATTTTTTATACTGCCGCTGGCAGCATCACGCAAAAGCTGCGTTTCCTGCGAAGATATTGTAAAAACGTTTTTGTCAGTAATTATTATGCCGAGCGGCTGAGTATAGAAAAGCCGTGTTTCCTCGCTGTCAACGGAAGATACAGGAGTATCGATAATAACTAATGTTTGGTTGTCCTCGCACTCTATACGTGAAGATTCTTCTTCATCGATAGAGGACTTCACAAATCCGCTGTCAAGTCCGTAAACCTCAATAAGTTCATCGACTTCCTGCTGAGTCGGGTTTATAACGGAAATCCAGCAGCCGTCCTCACGCTGGGCGCAGGGGACGAGTACGCCGTTTTCCGAAGTATAGAAGTTTATCATATTTAATTTTCCTGTCCGGAAAAGCTCCGGACAAATGCTCCTTTCGCCGGATTTACACGGACAGGAGCATGGAGAACGTTGACTTCTGTCCGTATATCAGTTCAAATTCCCGTAAGGGTCAGAGTTCATAACGCACCTCCGTAATTTTTGTACTTTAATTATAGCATAGATTAACATAATCTGTCAATTGTTTTCTTATCCGGATTATTTTAAAAATGTATAAATTGTCCGTTAAAAAAAGACTGCCCGAAAGCAGTCTTTTTATAATTATTTTTTAGCTGTACGGTTCATCCACCAAGACCATGTTACAGGTGCAACAAAAATTGATGAATAAGTACCCGAAATAAGTCCGAACATAAGCGGAACAGAGAACGTCAGCAATGATGTGTAACCGCTTATTGCTACAACGATTGTTACTATAAGCATTGTACTGATAGTTGTTATGGACGTTCTGATTGAACGTGCAAGGGACTGCGAACAGCCTGCATTGATAAGTTCGTTGAGTGAAGCCTTTGGCATAAGCTTTCTGTCCTCACGGATTCTGTCGTAAATAACAATGGTATTGTTGATTGAGTAACCCAGAATCGTAAGAATTACTGCAACGGTATTTGAGTTGAACTCAAATCCTAAAAGTATTGATATAGCCAGTGCAACGAGGAGGTCGTGCAGAAGAGCAAGCACTGAACATACACCGGCAGACCAGCCGCCTATTTTTCTGAAACGTACTGCAATATAGATAATTATGATAATTGCCGCAAAGATTACAGCAACAAGGCATTTCAGCAGGAACTCACGACCAGATGACGGACTTACGTCTGTTGAGTCAAAAAGTTCAATATTGTTGTCGGGGAACTTTTCATTAAGAGCGTTGGTCATTTCGACCTGTCTGTCAACGTTGAGACCCTCTTCGGAAGTGAATGATACTATAATTTGTTTTTCATTTGAATCAATGCTTTCGCCTTTTCTGACGTTTACAGGAACATTTACAATTTCCTTAACAGTGTCAGCAGTTGCGTTGGTATCAATTTCGCCGGTATAGTTGTAAGTAATCATTGTACCGCCGCTAAATTCAAGTGCGAAGTTTGCTCCTCGTGCGATAAGTCCGCCTGCAAAGAGTACCACAACGCCTATGAGTATACCAAGTATCATTTTTTTCTTTGAGCAGAAATCAAAGTCCTTTGATTCCTTTGTTTTTTCTTTGTAGCCGTAGAGTTTTTTATTCTGGAAACATTTGAACTTTGAGAGAGATGTGACCATAACTCTTGCAAGGAAAACGCCCATAATGAAGTTAAGCACAACGCCGGCAAGAAGTGTTATACCGAATGAGTATACAACGCCCTCAGCGGTTGCACCGAACATAAAGAAAATAGTTTTGTTGAGGATTTTGGAGAAGAAGCTGTCCGGTACGCCGAAAGCTCCCATAAGAATGATTGCGATAATAACGTTTGTGATATTACCGTCAAGAATAGCTGAAAACGCTCTTTTATAAGCCACTCTTATAGATGAATCAAGGGATTTTCCAAACTGGAGTTCTTCTTTGATACGTTCTCCGGTAATGATGTTTGCATCAACGCCCATACCGACTGACAGGATTATACCTGCAATACCGGGTATTGTAAGAGTAGAGCCGGGCATAAAGCCGAACCAGCCGGAAATTACAGCAATACTTCCGCCAATCTGTCCGCAGAGAGCGATTACTGCAACCACGCCGGGCAGTCTGTAAAGGCATATCATATATATTGCAATGAATATAAATGCAATGAGTGCTGCAAGAAGAATTGCGTCAAGAGAGCCTTCGCCCATAGTGGGGTCAATGGTCTTGAAACTTGTGGTTTCAAGTTTGAACGGCAGCGCACCGGAGTTAATCTGGCTGGCAAGCTTGTTTGCAGACTCGTCAGTGAAGTTGCCTGTAATTACTGCACTTCCGTCTGTAATAGCGTTGTTTACAGTCGGATATGAAATCATAGTATTGTCCATCCAGATTGAGATGGGCGTACCTGTTCCGGCGAGTTCGGCGGTAGCTTCTGCAAACTTTTTAGTTCCGGACGGATTGAGGTTAAGTTCAATAAGATGCTGATATTCACCGGAGCTGTCGTTTGCACGGTAGACAGCCTTAGCTTCGGCAATGTCTCCGCCCTCAAGAACGATTTCTCCGGTAGGGATAGTGTTTCCCTCATCGTCAGTTATGGAGTCCGTACCCTTGCGGAAAGTAAGACTTGCCATTTCGCCGAGTTCCTTTACAGAAGCGGACGGGTCAAAATCGCTTTCGCCAGCCTGCCACGGGAAACGTACAATAATTCTGTTGCTTTTTTCATCGCTGTAAACTTCGCTGTCCGTGATACCGAGTGATGACAGACGGGTATCAATAACAGCAGTAGCTGCCTTCAGCTGTTCCGGAGTGGCGTCAGCACCGTCAGCCGGAGCAAAGGTAACATCAACGCCGCCTTTGATGTCGATACCAAGCCGTATATCGTCAACACCTTTGATAATGGTCTTTGTGTTGTCACCGTAAAGGTAGTTGAGACCGATAACGGCAGACACACAAAACAGCGTGATTACAGCAATGACAATGAAGAAAGTAGATTTTCCAATCTTTTTCACGGTCATGCCTCCTGAAAATATATTTATTCTGTCTGTATGACAATTAATATTATTTTACTATATTGTCAAGAAAAAGTCAAGTATATATAAAAAATTTCTGAATTTTTTATTTGAAATGTTTCTGTGATATTTTCAGTCTGTTCATAGCCCTGTTAAGAGCCGCCTGAGTATGATAATATTCCATAATGCTTTGTTTCTGACGTAGTTTTTCTTCAGCACGTTCACGGGCTTCTTCAGCACGTTTGATGTCGATTTCCTCCGGAAGTTCGCACGAGTCGGCAAGAATTATCGAAGATTCCGGCATAACCTGTATGAAGCCTTCTGAAATAGCGGCGTAATGCCATTTACCGTCAACCATGTACTTGAGTTCGCCGACCGGCAGGGAAGTAATAAGAGGTTCGTGACCGTACATTATGCCCAGAAGACCGTCAATAGCCGTAATAACAAGGTGTTCGCAGTCACCCTGATAGAAAACTCTGTTAGCGGCTATTATTTCAAGGTAAAATGACTTTGCCATTAATCAGCCTCCTTATTCGTCAAGCTGTTTAGCTTTGGCGATAACGTCATCAATAGTACCAGCCATAAGGAATGCGGCTTCGGGATAGTTGTCCATATCGCCGTTGATTATGGCGTTGAAACCCTCGATAGTGTCTTTGAGAGGTACATATTTACCCTTAAGACCTGTAAAGTTTTCTGCAACGTTGAACGGCTGGGACAGAAATTTCTGGATTTTTCTTGCACGATAGACGGCGAGTTTGTCGGCTTCGTCAAGTTCTTCCATACCGAGAATGCCTATAATATCCTGTAATTCCTTGTATTTCTGCAAAAGCTCCTGAGTACGGCGGGCAACTGAATAGTGTTCTTCACCGACAATTTCGGGTTCAAGGATACGGGAGTTTGACTCAAGGGGGTCAACAGCCGGATAAATACCTTGTTCAACAATCTTACGTGAAAGTACGGTTGTAGCGTCAAGGTGTGCGAAAGTTATAGCCGGTGCGGGGTCAGTGAGGTCGTCCGCCGGAACGTATACCGCTTGTACGGATGTGATTGAGCCGTTTTTTGTAGATGTGATACGCTCCTGAAGTTCGCCGACTTCGGTAGCAAGTGTAGGCTGATAACCTACAGCTGACGGCATACGTCCGAGAAGTGCCGAAACTTCCGAGCCTGCCTGTACGTATCTGAAAATATTGTCAATAAAAAGAAGTACGTCTTTGTGTTCACGGTCACGGAAGTACTCCGCCATAGTAAGACCTGTCTGTGCAACCCTCATACGTGAGCCGGGAGGTTCATTCATCTGTCCAAAAACAAGGGCGGTTTTGTTGATAACGCCCGATTCCTGCATTTCGTTCCAGAGGTCGTTACCCTCACGGGAACGCTCTCCCACGCCCGTGAAAATTGAGTAGCCGCCGTGTTCTGTAGCGATATTTCTTATAAGTTCCTGAATAAGAACGGTTTTTCCTACGCCTGCGCCGCCGAAAAGTCCTATTTTACCGCCCTTTGCGTAAGGTGCGATTAGGTCTATAACTTTTATGCCTGTTTCGAGGACTTCAACAACGGGACTCTGTTCCTGAAAAGTGGGAGCTTTTCTGTGGATTTCCCAGTATTCCGAAGCTCCCGTATCACCTTTTTTGTCGATAGGTTCGCCAAGTACGTTGAACATTCTGCCGAGAGTTTTTTCACCGACGGGGACTTTTATACACGAGCCTGTCGGAGTGACTTCCATATTTTTTCGCAAGCCTTCACTTGTCGCAAGCATTATACAGCGTACAACGTGGTTTCCCATATGCTGTGCAACTTCCATTACACGTTTTTTTCCGTCAGTTTCAACGGTGAGGGCGTCCCTTGTCATCGGGAGTTTTCCCTCCGGAAACTCAACATCTATTACAGGTCCGATAACCTGAATTATTTTTCCTTTTTCCATTTTGTTGTTTTTTACCTCCTTTTAAAGTCAAATATTATGTCACGATAGTATTCATATTGCTTTTGTCTTAATTCAGTTTCACGCTTTAAAAGTTCTGTCAGTTCCGTGAAACCGTCAAGTATATCAGCAATTTTACATTGTACTTCTAACGGCGGAAGTTTTATCATTATTTTACCTATATCGCCCATATTGATTTTCATTGGTATAGCATTTATAAGAGTTATTTTATATAATTCTTTTCTGCCATATTTACTTTCAATATAATATTTTAAATATTTGCTGTTCAATACCTCAGTATTCGGACGTAACAAGGCAAGTGAAACATAATAAGCAATAGGGATATTTTTTTCAACTACCGCACAAGTACCAACATTTCCTATTCTTGTCATAAAAACATCATTTATCTGAGGTTTTATTTTATATTTATTATTATCTTCCTCAGAAATATATTTTTCTGTCGCATAAATATTACCTATATTTTCTACACTTATAAATTTAACTCCGCTTTCTGTATAATTTGGTGTCTGATGTGTTCCGTCATAAATATCACATATTGTATTTAATCTGATATATTCCACGCCGTCGGGGCAGAGTCTTTCAATCATATCAAAAATATTTTCCATATGCTATTCCTCAATACTTGATGCACCGCCGACAACCTCATTGATTTCCTGAGTGATAGCGGCTTGTCTTGCACGGTTATAGAGAAGCGACAGTTCTTTTATAATATCCTTTGCACTGTTTGTAGCTGCGTCCATAGCGGTCATACGAGCCTGCTGTTCGCAGCAGAAAGCCTCTACCATTGCGCCGTAAATGATACCTTTGGCGTAGTTGGGAATGAGGTCAGCCATAACTTCCTCCGGAGACGGCACAAACGATGCTTTAGGGAGTTTTTTCATAGTACCGTCCGGAGATTTTCCGAAGTGTCTCCTGCTGAACGGCAGTAACTGTACGGTTTTGGGTTCAAACTGGTTTGAGTTCATCATATACGTGTATATTAAATAAACCTCATCAAGTTCTTTTTTTTCAAACTTATCCAGTACCAGTTCAGTGATTTCCCTTGCCCTGTAAAGCGTGGGATTCTGGGTAGTGTAAAGAAATTCCCCGTCAACATAACCTTGTTTTTTATTTTTCATTCGGTTCTGGAAATACATTCTGCCTACATGTCCCATAACAAAAAGATAGCAGTTGTCGGGACTGGCATTTTCCAGTTTCTGTTCGGTGTATCTAAGGATATTATGGTTGTAGCTTCCGCAGAGACCCTTGTCGGCAGTGATGACTATATAACCCTTTTTGCGTTTATCTTCGGGGACGTTCTTTCGTCTGTCGAAGTAAAACTGCCTTGTATGCGGAGTATGTTCGAGAATACTTTCGATAGTTGACTGGAGCTTTCCGAAGTAAGGCGCAGTTGCGTCAAGGGATTTACGGGCTTTTTTGAGTTTGGACGACGATATAAGGTACATGGCATTGGTAATTTTAAGTATCTGCTGAATACTTGCGATACGTTCACGGATTTCCCTGATATTAGCCAAAATAAAGTCCTCCTTATTCCCCGAAAGCCGTTATTATTCTTTCGATTCTCTCCATAAGGTCGCCTGTGAGTACTTTCTTTTCCTCGATTTCCTCAATAATGTCCTGTCCGTAACTCCTTATATAGTTCATAAGTTCCGTGCGGTATTCTCTTAATTCTTTCAGCGGAATGTCGTCAAAAAAACCGTGCTGTGCGGCATACAGTAAAATAACCTGTTCGTAATGCGGAAGCGGATTATATAACGGCTGTTTGAGCAGCTCCGTAAGCATATGACCGTGATTAAGCAAATCAGTTGTAGCCTTGTCGAGTTCGGACGAAAACTGCGTAAAGATTTCCATTTCCTTGAACTGCGCCAAATCTATACGGAGATTTCCGGCGGCTTTTTTCATAGCCTTGGTCTGAGCCGCACCGCCTACACGGGAAACTGAAAGTCCGTAATTTACGGCGGGTCTGAGACCGGAATTGAATAATTCGCTTTCCAGAAAAATCTGACCGTCCGTTATAGAGATTACATTTGTGGGGATATATGCCGAAATATCTCCGGCAAGGGTTTCGATAATGGGCAGTGCGGTCAGTGAACCGCCGCCGTGTTCATCATCAAGACGGCTGGAGCGTTCAAGCAGTCGTGAGTGCAGATAGAAAACGTCACCGGGATAGGCTTCTCGTCCGGGAGGACGGTGCAGCAGCAGTGACATTGCACGATAAGCAACAGCGTGTTTTGACAGGTCATCATAAACTATTAAAACGTCCCTGCCTTTTGACATGAAGTACTCAGCCATAGCCGTACCGGAATAGGGTGCTATATACTGAAACGGTGCGGGTTCGCTTGCGGAAGCCGACACTACTACGGAATATTCCATAGCACCATATTTTTTAAGAGTGCTGACTACCTGTGCAACCGTTGATGACTTCTGACCGATTGCAACATATATACAGATAACGTCCTTGCCCTTTTGGTTTATAATAGTATCAACGGCAATTGAAGTTTTTCCGGTTTGTCTGTCGCCTATTATAAGCTCACGCTGTCCACGACCGATAGGAAACATTGAGTCTATAGCAAGAATACCCGTCTGCAAAGGTACGTTTACGGATTTTCTTTCAATAACGCCCGGAGCTTCACGTTCGATAGGAAAATAGTCGTCTGCTTTGATAACGCCCAATCCGTCAATCGGAGAGCCGAGAGCGTCAACGACACGCCCGAGAAGTTCATCACTTACGCCTACTCCGGCACGTTTTCCGGTGCGTACTACGGAAGAACCCTCTGTAAGTCCGTGTTCCTGTCCCAGAAGCACAACACCTGTTGTTTTTTCTTCAATGCTCTGTACAATACCTCTTATGCCGTTTTCAAATTCAACGAGTTCGCCGTACATAACACTGTTCATTCCGTGAATACGTGCTATACCGTCACCGATACGTGTTATGAAACCCGTTTCAGAAGTACCGGACTTTGTGGTAAAATCTTTTACTTCGGTTTTGAGTACGGATATGATGTCACCCGAATTTGCATTATCACTGGATTCAATAAGTTCCGTTGCCCTGTTCTTGAAAGTTTCTTTCATAAGTCTGAGGCTTGTACGGTAACTCTTATCATACTCAACGTCACCGGCATTAAGTATGAAACCGCCGATTATATCAGGGTCGTGACGGTATTCGATAGCAACGTCTTCCTTGACAAAACGCTCCATAATAAATTTGCGCAAATCCGCCTGCTGGGATTCGGTAAGGGGAGTGACGTATCTTATAACAGCCCGTATACTGTGCTGTTTTTCAAGAAGTACTTCGCTGTATTCATCAAAGATTTCCGGCAGACTGTCAGTCATACCGTCCCTGACGGCGTTTATCAGGAATTTGTGCATATTTTCGGGAAAAAGTTTTTTAATTATGTTTCTTTTTTCGTCCTGAGTGACAAGAGGATTTGAAAGAGTATCGGCAACGTCCGGACAGGTAACAAAGACATTTCTTACTGTATCAATATCTTCCTGCGGAATATCAAGCCGGATAAGCTCTTTAAGAAAATCTTTCTGATTGTCTTTCATTTAGTTGTCACTCTCCTCTGCCGAAAGAAATTCATCTATAAGACGGCGGTTTTTTTCATCATCAACGTTTTCGCCGATAATCTTTGAAGCCGCTTCAATAGCAAGGTCTGCAATCTGTGTCTGAGCCTGCTGAATGATTCTTTTTCTTTCGTTTTCAATCGTCCTGCCTGCATCGCTGATTATTTCGGAAGCTTCTTCCTGCGATTTTTTCAGAATAGCGGCTTTTTCTGCTTCTGCTTCATCGTGGGCTTTCATAATAATGCGCTGAGCTTCTTCTTTGGCACTGCTGATGCTGTCGGCATACTGTTGTTTAAGTTCTTCGGCTTCCTGACGGGCTTTTTCAGCTTCGTCCATATTGTCCTGAATGGTTCTGGTACGTTCGTTCATTATTTTGTGTATCGGCTTGAAAAGGAATATTCTCAGCAGGATAAACAGTATGATAATATTTACTGCTGACCATATGAAATTCCAGATATTAATGTCAAGCATTGTACCTTTTAATGCGTCCATTCTGTAACTTCCTTTCTTCTGGTTTATCTGAATGTTGATTATTTAAGAATGAAGATAATCAGAATTGCGATAACGAAGCCGTAAATAGCGGTAGCTTCAGCAAGCGCACAGCCCAGAAGGAGAGCCTTGTTAATATCGCCTTTGGCTTCAGGCTGACGAGCGATAGCGTCAGCGGCTTTGGAAGTTGCGATACCAATACCAATACCTGCGCCCATACCTGTAAGTACGGCAAGACCTGCACCAATTGCTACTAAACCCATAATAAATTACCTCCGTAAAATTTTTAAAAAATAGTCATTCACTTTCCATAGCTTCAGACATGAAAAGTGAAGTAAGGAATACAAATACATAAGCCTGAATACAGCCGTCGAAAATATCAAAGTAGAAACTGAAAACCAGAGGAAGTCCCACCGGCAGCATCATCTTGATAAGTTCCATTACAACGAACGCACCCAGAACGTTACCGAAAAGTCGCATACATAATGAAAGCGGTTTGATAACGATTTCAAGGATATTCATAGGCAGCATCAAGGGCATAGGTTCTTTGAAACTTTTCAGCCAGCCTTTGAGACCCTTTTCCCTGACACCGCTGAACTGTATCAGCAGTATAGCAAAAATCGCAAGTGTTGCGGTAACGCCCAAATCCTTTGTAGGGGGGCGGAGTCCGAAAAGACCTATGATATTTGACATACCTATATATATAAGGAAAGTTTCGAGTATGGAGAGATATTTTCTGCCTTTTTCTCCGAGAATTTCGAGGAAGAAATTATTCATCCATTCGATACCGGCTTCAATAAGGCACTGAGTACCTGTCGGGACGGTTTTAAGCTTACGCACCAGCAGTATTGAAGCAATTACCAGTACAGCCATTATAATCCAAGTTATAACGCATGATTCCGGCACGGGTATTCCACCGAGAACGGGTATTGTAAAAGCCACACGGCATTCAAGTTCCTCCATAAGTTTTTCTGCAATATCCATAATATCACACCTTCTTTCGTTTTGAAATAAAGAAAACGGAGACAGCGCAATGGCATAAATCCCCGTTGATTTTGTCAGAATAAGTACTGCAAAGCATATCCGAAACAATATCCGACAGCCATAATTTTACTTCTTTTATTATCATATAACAAATTTTTTTCAAAGTCAATAGTTAATTGAAAATTTTCACATTTCAACCAAAAAAAATCTGTACAAAGTTTAATGAGATGTATTGTTTTCAGTTATGTCTATAGCCTTGTTGAGGCGGTCAATAGCACTTGTATTGAGTTTTGACGTCAGCCTTACACGGTCAAGCTCGGCTTTTAGAGCTTTCAGTTCAGCGGCGATTGATTTCATAGCATTGGAGTGTTCAGTATTTATCTTGTTTACTGCTTCAAGCTGTTTGTCTGCCAGACGGTGCAGTGTTTCAGTAAGCTGTAAGTTCTGGTCTTCCAGAAAGCACACTCTTTTTATAAGGTCATTGACGTTTGCGGCAAGAAGATTATTGGCTGTATTCTGTTTTTCACCGAAGTCCGCAAGCCTTGTACCTGCCTGAAAAGCTGATATTTTTTCCTCGCTGTCAAAAGTTTTCATCTTTGCGTTGGTTAACTTCATATCTGACATTAATATATTAGTCCTTTCCTTTCAAATTTTCACGCCAGTAGTCAAGCGTGTCCGAAATAGTCTGTTCTATAGGTATTTCAGCCGTCCAGCCCGTATCGCTGAAAATCTCTGATACATCGGGTTCAATCACGGGAATGTCCGAAGCTCTTAAACGATTCGGGTCAATTTTATGAGTTATGGGAATTTCCGAAAATCCCATAGCCGTATTGAGTATATACTCTATGCTGACGGCTTTTCCACGACCGACATTGTACGTTTTTCCGGAAACGCCCTTTTCCCCTAAAAGTCTGTACGCTCTCACAATGTCCCTCACATCTGTGAAGTCCCTTTTTGCAGAAAGATTTCCTGTACATATTTCCGGAGTTTTCAGACCTTTTTCAATCTGGGCAATCTGTTTGCAGAAATCTGAAATTACAAAAGTTTCCGCTTGCCCTGCTCCCGAATGGTTGAAAGCCCTTACCGTAATAATGTCCCTGTTGTATGCACGATGATATATTTTTCCAATCATTTCGGCGCAGACTTTTGAAACAGCATAGATATTTGCCGGATTCAGATTTTCAGTTTCCTTTATGGGACAGGTGTTTTCAAGTATAAAGCCGTATTCTTCGCCCGACCCTATAAGGACAAGTCTTGTATTATCCGGCAGGGCTTCCATAACGTTTATAGAACCGATTATATTTATTTCGGCGGTAAGCTGAGGTTTTTTCCACGATACCGCAACAGAACTCTGTGCCGCAAGGTGATATATTATGTCGGGAGTTATTTTGCAGATAAGGCTCTTGACGGCATCTTTGTCCAGAACGTCCAGAACGTGCCGGAAACATTCCGGCTGTATAGTTTCGTGTGGAAGATGTGTGGCGTGGACTTCCCAGCCGCTGGCGGACAACTCATTTATCAGGTAACCGCCCACAAATCCAGCCGCACCTATAATCAGAACTTTCATAAATTCACCTCATCAGTCATTATTCCGGAGAGTTTTTCAATAATATATTTCTGGTTGAAGTCTGTTAAAACTCTTTTCCGTGCGTACTGTCCGAATTTTTCACGGAGAGTTTTATTTCTGCATAACGTCTCAATAGCCTTTGCAAGCTGTCGGGGATTTTCCGGCTGTACAGTAAGACCGGTTTTTCCGTGAACACTTACATAAGGCACTCCGGACGGCAGATTTGTATTTATTACGGGTTTGCCGTAAACCATAGCTTCAAGCTGTACAATGCCGAAGGCTTCACTTTTTGCAACGGACGGCAGTACAAATATATCGCAATCCGCATATGACTGTTTAAGCTGTCTTTCCGACAGGAATCCTAAAAAATGCACTCTGTCAGAAATGCCATATTCACGGACTTTTTCTTTCAGCGAATTTTCAAGAACACCTGTTCCGGCAATGAACAGCTCGCAGTTGCTTTTCACCTGACTGAACGCCTTTATAAGTACGTCAACGCCCTTGTAATAGACAAGCCGTCCTGTAAAAAATATCTTTATGCTGTCCGGATAAGTGCATTTTTCCGTAAGAAACGGCACTCTTTCAATATTCAGATATTCTCCGGCGTCCAGACCATAGGGAAGTATTTTACATTTTTTTCTGTACTCCGGCAGCCATTCGGAGCCGCTTATATGACCCTCTGTCGCAACAAGAATACAGTCGGCACGGTTGAGCAGATATTTCAACAAAGGTTTATACAATGTTAAAAGTTTCTTCTGTTTCACGATGTCGCTGTGCCACGAAACTATTACCGCACCTTTATAGCCGGACAGCAGAAGCGCAAAGTCCGCTAACGGAAAAGGTACGTGTATATGAATAATATCAGCTTTTGCGGACATCTTCCGGAAAAGTTTCAGAAACGACAGCGACAGCGGACACGAAAAATAAGTCCCCAGACTTCCGGCACGGGTAAGCTTTACGCCGTTGAGGGTTTCGGAGTAAGTTTTTCCCCGACCGTCACGGCAGACAAGCGTCCGGACTTCAAAATTATCCAGTTCTTCGGAGTACTGTTTTACAAGAGTTTCAATACCGCCCGTGTGCGGAAAATACGCCTTGTTGACTTCAAGTACACGGATTTTTCTGTTCATTGGCAAGCTCCTTGTATATAGCGTGTAACTTTTCGGCAGAGCGTTCCCATGTGAAAAGTCCGGCACGTTCCAAACCACGACGGCTTAAGTCTTTCCGCAAGTCCGGATTTTTATATAACCTGTACAGACCTTTTGCTATGCTTTTCACGGAGTATGCGTCACATATAACGGCGCAGTCTCCGGTAACTTCGGGCAGTGAGGCTTCGCCGGACGTAAGGACGGGTACTCCGCAAGCCATAGCTTCAAGCGGCGGCATTCCGAAACCCTCATAAAGCGACGGAAACACAAATGCCATTGCTCCGCACATCAGAGGCGTCATATCTTCAGACGGCACATACTTTGTGAATATAATATTATCTTCAATATCAAGTTTTTTCACAAGTGCATAAATATTGTCGCATAACCAGCCCTTTGCTCCTGCAAGGACGAGTTTCGGCGGTGACTGTACGTGTCTGCAAAAAACGTTATAAGCCCTTATCAGACGTACTAAATTCTTGCGAGGTTCAATAGTTCCGACATACAGAAAGTACTCATTGTCAATGTCAAGGGACTTTTTGACCTTTGCTATAGTTTCGGGACTGCCGCACGGTCTGAAACGTTCGCAGTCCACGCCGCAGGGAACTACACGTATTTTTTCTGAATATTCCGGAAAATATTTGATAATTTCGCTTCTGGAAAACTCCGAGTCCGTAACTATAATGTCGGCACGTTTCATAGACTTTTTAAGACCCGTTTCAAGCATAAAACGTGTACGACCTCTTACTGTTTCCGGAAAAGCCCTGTAAACCATATCGTGAACTGTAACCACTTTTTTACCGTGAACAAACGGCGGTATTATATAGTTGAAAAAATGCGTTATATCGGAGCGTTTTCCGAAAAAGAGCGAGTACGGCACGGGCAGAAATGTTGACATTCCCCTGTAGAGGTAGCCCGAAAAATCCGAATAATTAAGTTTTATGTTGTTTCCGGCAAAACTGCGGGCTTTTTCTATGCGTGAAGCTTTTCCGCTTGTAAAGAAACTGTATTCATAATTGTCTTCCGGAAAAAGTTTTGCTAAAGCCTGCGTCTGACCGACTTCGCACCAGCCTATGCCCGTAATTTTGTCGGCAGTTACCGGAACGGCATCAAATGTTATATTCAAATCCAATCACCCCCGTGCAAACTAAGTATCAGATAGGCAAGCCACCCACCCGACAGCAAACAGAAAAATATATTTGTGTGTTTTTTTTCACGGCATTGTTTATATATCTCTCTGCTTATGTCATCATCTGTAAAGAATCCGCTTTTTTTCAGATAACTGAATTGTTTCGCAAATATTATTGTATCTTTAACATTTTTCAGAAAAAGAATCACAAAAGCAGAAATAAAAGATACTAAAAACGGTATTCCACTGCCGTCAAAAATCAAGCCATAAAGAAGTGTTGCTGTAATGATAAATATAATAAGAAGAACTTTCCATGTATCTTTGAGGAATTTTCTCATAGTTTCTCCTTTCAGACTATCAGAAAAACAAGTCCGGACAAAGCAAGAGTAAATATTATAAGTGAAAAAATCAGACTTATTATACAGCCTGTAAGCGACTGTACCGGAATATAGAAATCTTCGGGCTTTTCGGGATTATATACCACAGTGAATTTTTTCTTGTATTCGGGTTGGGATATATATAATAATCTGAATTTTTTTGAATGAAGTTTCCCGTTTTTGTCGGAGAATGTAATTTCTGAAAAGTCCTGTGTTCTGTTATTACAGTATCTGGTAAGTATTCCGTCAGCTTTCAGACCGTTTTTCAGAGTGTGCAGACAGTTTTTTATATTTCTTATACTGAAAAATACAGGGAAAAACGCTCCGATTGCGAGGAATGCCAGAAGCGGAATAAGACTGTTCAGCAGTCCGCTGACAACAAGAACAGCCATAAATATAAATCCCACCAGAAATATCCGCCAGCTATGTTGAATCAGAAGTATAAACATCATTACGGGTAATTTTATACAATAGAAAAACAGATTCGACAGGAATTTTTTCATTTTCCGGACTTTATCAAATCCATATCATTTTTAACCATTCTTTCAACGAGTTCTGAGAAAGATATTTCACGTTTCCAGCCGAGAATTTTTTCTGCTTTTTCAGGATTTCCAAGCAGAATGTCAACCTCTGCCGGACGGAAAAATTTTTTATTGACTTTAACGACAGTTTTTCCGGTAGCTTTGTCAATGCCGGTTTCGTCAACACCCTGTCCGTGCCATTCGATTTCGATTCCGGCGTGACGAAATGCAGTTTCCGCAAACTCACGCACTGTACGGGTTTCGTTGGTAGCAATAACATAGTCGTCGGGTTTGTCCTGCTGTAGCATAAGCCACATAGCCTTTACATAGTCTTTGGAATGTCCCCAGTCACGTTTTGAATCAAGATTTCCGAGTTCAACGCAGTCCCTGAGTCCGAGACTTATTTCAACGGCGGATTTTGTGATTTTTCTTGTCACAAACTCTATACCACGCCTTTCGCTTTCGTGGTTGAAAAGTATTCCCGAACACGCAAACATACTATAGCTTTCACGGTAGTTTTTGGTAATCCAGTGACCGTATAATTTAGCCACGCCGTAAGGACTTCTGGGGTAGAAAGGTGTTTTTTCGGTCTGGGGTATTTCCTGAACCAGTCCGAACATTTCGGAGGTTGAAGCCTGATAGAATTTAGCGTCCGGCTTGACAATGCGGATAGCTTCGAGCATATTCGTAACGCCGAGAGCGTCAATTTCGGCGGTACTGAGGGGAGTGTCCCAGCTTGTCGCAACAAACGACTGCGCCGCAAGGTTGTAAACCTCATCAGCCTGAGAGATTTTCATAGCCGAAATCAGTGAAACAGGGTCAGTCATATCGGCATAGATGAGGTTTACCCTGTCTTTGAGATGACCTATATTTCCGTAATCAACAGTAGCCTTTCTTCTCCAGATTCCATAGACGTTGTAACCCTTTTCGAGCAGGAGTTCGGCAAGATATGAGCCGTCCTGTCCGGTAATTCCTGTAATAAGTGCGTTTTTCATAATAAATTCTCCTTTTTATATAAGTTCTGTACGGTTTTTTTCTTTAAGACGGGCGATAATTTTTTTAACGTCCTGAGTGCTGTTTTTTGAACATACAAGCAGAGCGTCGTCAGTGTCCACAATAATAATGTCCTCAACGCCTACAGCGGCAACAAGACGTTTTCCGCCGCAGACTGTAGTATGTTTACAGTTTTCGGTAATAACATCGCCCTCAGTGTAATTCTTGTTATCATCAGTTTTGTTTATTCTTTCGACTGCCAGCCAGTTTCCCACGTCGTCCCAGCCGAAACTTGCCGGAATAGTGTATATATTCTCAGCTTTTTCCATAATGCCGAAGTCTATCGATTCGGACGGAAATTTATTGTATTCTGTTTCAAGGATTTTTTCAAAGTCCGCAGTACCGAAAGCCTGACCGATTTTTTCCGCCCCTCTGTAAACTTCCGGCATAAATTTCCTGAAACGTTCCTCTATTGCGGAGACCTGCCATACAAACATACCGCTGTTCCATAGGTATTTTCCGGACGATAAGTATTTTTCAGCGGTTTTCAGGTCGGGTTTTTCCACAAAACGCTCAACTTTGTAAGCGTTTCCGCACTGCTCGCCGAAATTTATATATCCGTAGCCTGTTTCCGGATAAGAGGGAGTTATGCCGATTGTAACAAGGTTATTGCCCTGCGTTGCCATGACAACAGCGTTGCAGAGGATTTGTGTATAGATATTTTCATATTTTATAAGGTGGTCAGACGGCAGAACCAACATAACAGCGTTGCCGTACTTCTTTTTTATGACAGCCGCCGCAAACGCTATACACGGAGCTGTATTCCGTCCGCAAGGCTCGGAAAGAACGTTTTCCGGCGGAATATCCGGAAGCTGTTCAATAACAAGGTGTCTGTAACAGGCATTTGTTACTATGAAGATGTCCTCTGTCTGCACCAGCGGACTTATACGGCTGACAGTTTTCTGAATCATTGTTTTGCCGTCGTCCGTGAGAGACAGGAACTGTTTCGGGTGAGATTCCCTGCTTTTAGGCCAGAAACGCTCACCCTTACCGCCTGCCATAATGACTGCTGTAATTTTCATTGATGTTTTCTCCTTTTTCTGTATCTGTAATTTATATTAATCCGTTTTACCGGAATTATATATCGTTTTCCTTGTCGGGAATGTCCTGCTCCGCCGGAATAATCTGTTGTGTATCGGCGTTATTTTTCGGCGGAAAAAGCATTGTTTTTATTGTCATAAGAATTATCTGTAAGTCCAGACGGAAAGAGTAGTTTTCAATATACATCAAATCCATTTTGAGTTTGTCGTATGGTGAAGTGTCATAAACTCCGGTCACCTGTGCGTAACCTGTAAGACCTGCTTTCACTTTCAGTCTGAAACCAAATTCGGGCATCTGCTGTTTATAAATTTCTGTAAGTTCGGGACGTTCGGGGCGTGGACCTACTACTGACATATCGCCTTTAAGGATATTGAAAAGCTGAGGAAATTCGTCTATGCGGAATTTCCTAAGAATTTTTCCGACAGGTGTTATGCGGTCGTCATTTTCGGAAGCAAGCTGAATACCGTTTTTTTCAGCGTCCGCAACCATACTCCGGAACTTGTATACATAAAATTCTCTGCCATCTATTGTAAGACGCTTCTGTTTATAGAGTACCTTGCCGCCGTCACAAATTTTCACGGCAAATGCCGAAACAATCATAAACGGTGACAGCAGTACAAGTGCAGTTACCGAAAATACTATATCAAACAGCCTTTTCAAGAACTGCTGTTCAGAAGTAAGCCCGTAGTTTCTGCAAAGAAGCAGAGGAGTGTCAAACAGCCGTATATCGTCGCCGCCTCTTATGATAATATCGGAAATTTTCGGTGCTATATACGCACGTATGGACTTTTCAAAACAGAATTTAAGGTATCTGTTGCGCTGTACCGCCGGAATGTCGCATATGATAACGCCCTCGTATTTTAAAATAAGTTCTTTCACCTTTTCGGGAGGTTCGGAAACGCTTATAGATTCGCAAATCATATACTTGTCCACACGCTGACTCATTTTCAGTACAAGTGACGCTGCCTGTCTGCTTCCGTAAAGTATTATGAGCTTTCGGGGAGGGTACAGCAGAAAATAAATTTTACCGCTGAGTACAGTCCATACAGATATGACTCCGAAGTCCGTGAAAGTAAGGTAAAGCATAGGAAGAAATGCCATAAAGTCACGTCCGATAAGGCTTATCATAAAGTATGAAACGATATTCACACATACCATTGATATTAACTGCGAATATAATATATCAGTTTTTTTGAGGTAGCCCAGTTTAAGACCTCCGTATGACTTGAAAAACAGTACAATCAATATACAATATATACCTATCAGCGTCCAGTTGCCACGCCTGTAAAACGGCAATACAATAGTTTCGCTGTAATAGGCATACCATACTGCTCCGAAAAGCCCTGTAAGTATGCACAACAGGAATACCGCTGATATAAATGATATAAATCTTTTGTATCGGTCTTTTTTATTAGTCATAATTGTGTACCGTTTCCGACAGCCGGAAATTCCTTATATTTTTACTATAGGTCATTATAACAGATACAAAACAGCGTGTCAATAGAATCTGCCGTTTTTTACAATAATATCTGCATATTTACGGCAATATGCACAAAAATATCCCTTGTGCAGGCGTAAGCAGAATATTACAGTATGATTATTGACATCTGTTGATTTTTTTATTATAATAAAAAATAGATTTACTGAAAAAGGGAAGTGGTTGTATGGAGTTTACAAACGGTGATATACTGGAAACTGCTATGAGACAGTCAGCAATTGACGCAGGCTGTGACAGGGCGGATTTTCTGAGTGATAATAATGTTGTGGTGATTTCGGAAAATAACTTTTGTGCAAGAAAATATCTTGAACTTCCTTTTGACTGTCACCTGATTTCATATGGAAACAATATAGTTGCTTCTGTTTCGGAAAAGTGCAGGGATATTGTTTCGGACTATATCGAACGTTTCAGACCGGAGCATTGTTTTGAAACGCCGAATATGCACGTACTCAATGACGGACTTGAAAAAATCGGTTTCAGAGTATGCTTTATGTCAGAATATTTTCTGCCGGATTTGGACTGCCTGAAAGTTCCTGATTGTCCATATAAAATAAAAGTGCTGAATCAGAAAGATTTTTCAGGACTTTACACTGATATATGGAGCAATGCCCTTTGTGAAAAACGCAGGGAGCTGGACGTTTTAGGCGTGGGAGCGTATGACGGCAGCAGACTTGTCGGACTGGCAGGGTGTTCCGCTGACTGCGAAAGTATGTGGCAGATTGGAATTGACGTACTTCCGGAATACCGTCGGCAAGGGATAGCATCTGCCCTTACGTCACGGCTTGCACTGGAAACTCTCGAAATCGGGAAAGTACCGTTTTACTGTGCGGCGTGGTCAAATATAAAGTCAGTCCGTAACGCCCTGAAAAGTGGTTTTCGTCCGGCGTGGGTCGAAATGACAGCTAAAAGTATTGACTTTGTAGAAAATCTTAATAAGGAGAATAATTAAATGTGGGGAGTATGCCTTGATATATCAGTACCGGAACTATTTCAGCGTGTGGTTGAGTATGATTTTGAAAAATCTGTTATTCTGCGACCTTTGTCAGACATAAAAGTATCATCAGATAAAATTAGATTTATAGAAAACGCTCCGAATTTTGTCTATGGTGAAATTGTATCACCTGTAAATCATACCAATATTACCGGAAAAATACACACAATAATATGGCACTTCAAGCGTGGGGAGTATTGTTATTACATTGAGGCTGACGGAAAGAAAAAATCAAAAAGATATTACAGGGGAGATTTAATATAAAGGATTTTTGATGTATAATCAGATAAGTCAGAATTTATGGAGGTAATTATGAGAAAATTCTGGGGCTTTTACAAGAATGAATCATATAATGTCGGCTGTAGTGGAGGAACAGTTTACATATATGACAGCAACGGAACAGAATTAAAGAAGTTCAGGGATTTCCCCTATGCGTATAAAGCGGCTTTTATGCCGGACTCCAATATTATTGCAGTAAAGTCCACAGCAGGTTACATCGGTTTTTATGATTTGGAAAAACTGTCACTCATAAAAAAACATATCGTGACCAGAAGAGGTGCGCAGGATGAAGGATTTGTTTTTTCGTCAGACGGAAAATTCTTCTATAACATTGAGAAACCAATTCTCTCAACGCAGACCCAACTTGGAATATATGAAACAGCATCATTTAATAAAATCAATACTTTATTTGCAGATAACAAAAAAATGGTATTGCAACATCTGGAAATTGATAAAGAAACAGGAATTTGTTATGTTTTAGGTTTTATGCGTGATGGCATTGGAATCTTTGATTATGGATTTGCTGGAGTTTTCGACTATGAAAAGCAGATTATTGATAATATCCGTGTAATTGATAAAGGTTATGGATATCTGAAAGGCTATAAGGACTGGGAACTTAGTGGTTTTACTGATAAATCTCTTGAATGGAATTATTCGCTTAAAGACCTTGAGGAAATCAAGCCGATTACTATCAGAGAAGTTTTTGAAAGGGTTTGAATTATGAGTATAAGATTAATGCAGGAAGCTTTTTCTTCATATTACGGAAAACTTGTATCAAAACCGCATTATTTTCAGAATGAAGATTACAGCAATATAGATGTAAATATAAGGGCTTGTTTCAGAAACGGCATTCTTCCTGTAAAGCGTGATTCTGAAACTGATTTCAGTGTTTTCAGGGAAAAATACGGATACACCCTGCCGGAAGAAATTCAGGAATATATTAATCTTTACTGGCACGGCTACATATGCGGATTCATTGAAAAAATGCGGTTATACAGTGATGAGGCAGTTATTCTGTTTCCGGTTCTGAAATATCAGGGCGAAAATGACAATGATGTTTTGTACCATAGATTCGGACTGCTTGACCTTTCAGACAAATGGACAAAATACGGCGGAGACATTAATAAATTTATTCCTGTCGGCTGGACTGGATATTCCGGCGGTGACATTTTGTACAATACCCAGACTTTCAATATACATATCACTGATTTGGACGAGAATATTATTGAAGACCCCATAGCAGACAGTCTTTCGGATTTGATAAGATGTCTTGTACCCTGAATATGTTTAATATATAAATTTTTTTGCATTCCTCTTGACAAACCGTGGTTTATATGATATAATATTATATATGCTTGTGTAGCACAGTTGGTAGTGCAGCTCATTCGTAATGAGCAGGTCGCAGGTTCGAGTCCCGTCACAAGCTCCATATAATAACAAAAAACAGACGTATTCTTTTTCGGGAATGCGTCTGTTTTTTGTGTATGAATTGTCAGAACTTTATTTCTGCGGTAAATCTGGATTCCGTACAGGACAGCGACAGCCTGAATCCATTTATCAGTGAAGCAGTTTCGGCTATGGAAAGTCCCAGACCGCTTCCGGACTGATTGCTTCTTGCGTCATCGCCCTTTGCAAATGGTTTTTTAAGCTTTTCCACATCAAGCTTCTGGTTTACGGTATTTGAAATCACAAGACTTTCCGGAGTTATTTTTATGTCTATAATGCTGTTTTCGGAAGTATATTTCACGGCATTGTCAATAAGGTTTTCAACCGCCGTTTCAAGCAAACGGCTGTCAGCGGCAACTTCCGTCTTACCGTCAATTTTGACTGTAATACTGCGTTCATCAAGCCTTACCGAATGCTTTTCAACAGCCTGTTCAATAATTTTATGAATATCAGTTTTTTCCTTGTGCAGTTCATTCATCTGGTTTATTTTGCTGAGTTCAAGCGTACGGGTAATTATAGAATCGGTATACGCAACACTGTCCATAATTGATTTGAGGTAGTTTGCTGTTTCGCTGTCGGAAAGCCTTCCGGAAAGGATATTTTCGGCATATCCTCCTATTGCCGTAAGCGGTGTTTTAAGGTCGTGGGCAAGGCTGTTTGTGAGATTTTTCTGATAATCCTCAAATCTGTAATCAGCCTGATTTCTGACATTTTTCTGCCAAGCGTCCAGAAAAGCTATTGCAAGCACTGCAAGCATAAAGCACATAACCAGTCTGAAATAAAGTATCTTTGTTACGCCGTTCCACGCATCTATATTATATATTATTGTAAGATAATGTTTTTCGCCGTCAAGGAATACTTCGGTATTCTGGTAATAAGTTCTTGCTGTGCTGCTTGTTGCCTGCATACCGCCTGATAGACCTTGCGTTGCCAGAACAGGAAATTTATCATTCATTTCATCAAAAGCATTTTTTTCAGTTCCGTAAAATCCCAGCATCATATAATGAGGAAAAGTGCCGTTTGATATTCTTTCACGGTTTATGCCCGACAAGTCAAATTCAACAAGTTCATAACCATTCTGTTCAACGTCAATATTATACTCTTTTGATACAATTATTTCATCTGGTTCTTCATTTCTGGAATATGCCCTGACAAGTTTAAGCTCTGCCTTATGCGGAATGAATGTATTGTTTTCCCTGTTTACATAGGCACTTTCCATTGACATTTCCACATTAAAATAAATTTTGGTTTCTCCGGCAATATATGGATTTTTTTCTCTTTCGGAAAGCATTTCCATATAGTCCTTTTCAAGCTGTCTGAGTTCCGGAATATCAGTGTTTTCGGTATCGCAGGTTAAATATGATTTTTCTTCCTCGCTGAACATCATAAAAGTATGTAAGGTCATACGGCTTGAACAGGTAATATTGCCGTTTTTGTCGGCAATTCTGATAAATCCCACATCGTTGCCGATTTCCTTAGAAACTATCTGATATTTTCCGTTGGAGTCAACGACTATATTGAAATATGACTGATATCTTGTTTTTGCGGCAAAAGCCTGCGGAGTGTATTCATTCTTATATCCCATTTTAGAAATACCTACCTGAAGTGTGAGTTGTTTATCATATAATTCCTGCTGTGCTTTGGAAAAAATATATTCTTTTCCAAAATTAAACAGTCCGCCTGCAAAAACCGCTGTAAAGGCAAGTGCAATAAGGACGTTTTTAGCTGACAGTCCGGCAAAAGTTTTTCTTTTTCTCCTATATGGTTTCTGCTTTTTGCTGCACTTTTTAAAAATCTTTCTCATAGTTTTCATATTGAAAAAAGGTATGATAAACTCTTTTTTCAGAATACTGTTATCCGGAATTTTTTTCATAATATCACCTCTCTGTAAGTCTGTAGCCTCTGCCGATAAGCGTCTTAATCTGTCCTCCGGCAGTACCTAAAGCTTTGCGCAGTTTTCTTATATGGTTGTCGACTGCTCTGTCGCTTCCGAAATAATCAATTCCCCACACTCTGTCCAGTAAAGTATTTCTGTCAATAACGCAGTTCTGGTGTTCCATAAGGTATTTCAGTATCTCAAACTCCTTGCGTGGCAGATAAACTTCCGTGTCGCTGACGCAGCATACAAGACGGCGTGTATCAAGCTTTATGTTTCCGCATTCAAGGACTGTCCCCATTGACCTGCCGCCTGAACGCTTTATTAATGCTTCGCATTTGGCGTACAGCACAGACAGCAGAAACGGTTTGATAATATAGTCGTCACAACCGATTTCATAGCCGTGAATAATATCATCTTCCCTTGCACGGGCGGTTATGAATATGACGGGTATATTGCTGTTTCTCCGGATGTTGCGGCATATCGTGAAACCGTCGGCTTGTGGCAGCATAATGTCAAGCAGGACAAGCGAATAATTTTCAAGTCCTGTACTGCCTGTTACTTTCAGTGCCTCAGCACCGTTATGTACAGAGAATATCCCCGTACCCTTGTTACTGAAATACTTTTCAATAACTTCGCATATCTGTAAATCGTCCTCTATCAGCAGTATTTTTTTCATAATAAAGAAGCTCCTTTTATTTATGACTTTATTATAACATACGGATATGTCTTTTTTATATCTTTTTGAAAATTATCGCATATGCACAAAAAATATACTCCGGATTTGTGCATACGTACAGATTTCCGGAAAATTTCGTCTTTTCTGTCCGTAAAAATCACTTTTATACGAACATCTGAAAAGAAATCTGAAAAATTTTGGAGGTAAAATTATGAAAAGAAACATTATAATTGCGTGCATATCCGCACTGACGCTTACGGCTGTATCGTGCAGTGAGATGAAACAGACCAACATTCAGCAAAAGAATGAGGCTTCCGGAAACGCTGCGCCGGAGATTTCCGCAACGGACGACAACAGGGAAGATATAATTATCACGCTGGCTACAAATTCGGAAATGCGTTCCAGATTAAAGAACGAAATAGACAGCTTTAATTCTGCTGACAACGGCTATCAGATTGTTACTAAAATCGTTGATATGGATTTTTACAACAAGGAATTTGACACTACTGTTATGAATGAGGAAGACGGTCTGGCAGTTGATTTCAATATGGTGCAGGACGTTATGAATACTGACAGTGTTGATATTATATCGTCTTATGCATTCGCCAACCAGTCAAAATACGAAATCCTGAAAAATATGGGAGCTTTTGCGGACTTGTACCCTTTTATGGAGAACGACCCCGATGTGAATAAATCTACCCTCAATCAGCATATACTCAGTCTTAATGAAACGAACGGCGAACTCCGTGCTTTGCCGGTGTTTTATTATGCCAGCACTCTTGTAGGCGAATCAAGATACGTTGGCGACAAGGAAAACTGGACTGTTGATGAATTTATTTCCCACTGGGAACAGATGCCGGACGGGGCAACTGTCAACGGTTCAAGCAACAGCGAAAATATATATTATGATATTCTCAGGTCAAATCTTGAAACGTTTGTTGATTATGAAAATGTCATAGTTGATTTTGACTGTCCTGAGTTCAGAAAAATACTTGAGTTCTGCAACAGATTTGAAAGCAATCACGGACAAAAAGGTGAGTGGAATTATGAATCGCCGAGAATGGTTGTACGTTCTGAAATACGTGGTTTCACTGCCGCTAAATTATTCGGCGAACACGGCGACGAAATATTAGGATATACTGAACCGCCGTATACAATGGTGGGGTATCCTTCAGCGGACGGACAGGGAGCGTTTTTCAAAAGTGATGCTTTATATTCAATCAGTGCTAACTCTTCTTCCGAAAAACAGAAAGGTGCATGGGAGTTTATACGGCAGTTTTACACGGAAGAATACCAGCAGGAACACGTAATGGAAAAATATGTACAGAATATTGACGGCGAAGAAATTGTATCTTATGGGGCAATAGGTGATTTGTGCATAAACAAAAATGCCTTTGATACAATAGCCCAGAGAACTATAAACGGTGAATATGATGACGGAAAAAGAACGGATAAAGGCGTTGAATACACTGTATCTATGCCGACCCGTGAAGAAGTTGACAAGCTTGTGGCATATCTGGACAACATTGACAGATGGGAAACAACTCTTGACCGTCAGCTCTGGAACATTATTGAAGACGAAGTTATGGCGTATTTTGCGGGTGAAAAGTCCCTTGACGATACTGTAAATTTAATACAGGAGCGTGCGTCCATATGGATAAGCGAACGCTGTTGAAAAACGCTTGTGCAGGTTATACAAAAAATCAAAAAATATTTTGTTGCACTTGTACGGTTGAAAAAGTTTCTTGATAGTGGTATAATGTATTTATAGCAAAAACCGGATAGTCTTCATGTACATATGAGGTATTCCGGTTTGCTGGTATATAGGAAAGGAAGGTCAGATATGTGATAATTTTTTTGACTGGCAGATTTTTAATTTAATATTTTTTATGAAAGGAGAATGTTTTATATGAACAAACTTGCGAAAAGGTCTATAAGCTTTGTTACGGCACTGCTTATGTCCGTTATGAGCATGGTTACTGGTGTTTCACCGTCGTTTGCAGAAAAGAATATTTCTAACAATGTTCCGGAAAATTCTAAATACCGTGTAGACACTACAGACGTTATTTTGCTTGCAGGTAAAAATGGTCTATTGGGCGATGATGTAGAAAGTACTATCAAGAACTACGAAAAAGAGTATGTACTTGGTATGGCTTCACAGTTCTGTGTTTTCCTTGCAGGCGACTTTAAACCGTGGGAATCAGACGCTGAAGGACGTGTTGCAGTAGGCGGAAACCTTGAGTTTCAGGGTGGCTGGGACTATGAAGTCGGTAACGGCGACTATGCAAGCGAGAACGCTCTTGATTATCTTTTATCTAATGAAGGGTATGCAAATGCAATTGTAAACGGCGACACTTTATCACGCATACAGCCAAGAACAAATGCTCAATATTATAATGGCACAGAAAAGATTAATATTATTAAGAAATTCTGGGTTGATGATAATACTGAAGTTTCTTATATGTGGTGGCTTTGGGGCTGGAACAATACTCCTGAAAATAAGGCAATAGCAGACAGTACTATCTTCAGGGGCGCAGATGCTTTCAATGTAGCAGACTATGTAAAAGCTCTTCAGGACAAGAGCAATACATTTGCTAAAAAGAAAAGCGATTTTGTGGTAACTTATGACACAGAAACAGATAAGAACGGCAATTTAATTGATGTCATGATATTTACCTACACAGGCGACCCCGAAAAGCCGAAGGAAACTGTATACCTTACTCTTTCAGATGAAGAGGCTGAAAAGTTCCAGAATACAGAAAAAATTGTCTACAGGAATGTTCCTAAGCTTCCTGAGCGAAGAAAAGTAGTAGATACTATATATGACAATGAGAGTTTAGATGATAAAACGAACACAAAGACTGAAACTTACTGGGAGTATGCTTATGTTGTAGTTAATATTCCGCAGGCAAGCAACAACGAAGATGGAAAACTCCACATCGGTCAGAATATTGAAGAAGATAAATATAATATATCGCAGGCATGGCTTGAATTTACTGATGAAAGAGAACCTATTGAAATAGGTATAGGCGGTGCTTTGTCAGGTAACAACAAACACAGCAATAAGCCTGGCGTTACATCAATTCTTTATAACATTCCCAATGCAACAGACGTTGTATTAAGTGGTATGTCATTCTACGGTACGATTTTTGCACCTAATGCAAAGATTACTGATGAAAAATACGAGCATCGTGTTGTAGAGGCAAACGGTGAAATAAAAGTAAAAGGTCCTAACCCTCACCTTTCAGGTGCTCTGATTGCACAGAGTTTTGAAGGATATTCAGAATTTGGTTACAGACCGTTTACAGGTCCTGTCTCAATGCTCGGCACAACAGCAGGTTATGCACTCGCTTTATCAAAAGTAGAGCCAGTGTTCGATGAAAACGGTAATCCAAAGTTAGACGAAGATGGCAACAAAGTAACAAAGCCTCTCGCAGGTGCAACGTTTGAACTCGTTAATGAAAAAGGCGAAACAGTTTCAGAGGCTGAAACTGACGGCGATATCTACAACTTCATTACTATCCCTACTGCTATTAATTTTGACAGCGGTAAAAAGGAAGACGGCACGCCATATGAAGAAGGCGACCAAGTCAGAAGAATTTATTATTTACAGGAATCAGCACCACCGGCAGGATATATAAAATCAGATAAAAAAGTTAAGATTGAAATTGTCGGAACAATTGAGAAAGTTATGGACGGCGAAGACGGTGCGAAAGTTCCGATAAAAGTAAATGTTGAAGTTTTACGTGATGGCGACTTAATAAGAAGCCTCACTTTTGGCGATGATTATGTTGAAGACGACACCACAGACGGTCAGACTATTTCTGAAAGAAAAATTGTAATCAAATCGCCTGTTAAAATGCCCGACGGCTCAGAGATTGACAAAGACCATATAGCAGATACTACATTTACTCTTACATTCGACACGGACGGAAACGTTACAAACTTAAAAGAAGACCACAGCGAGATTTTTCCGACAAAGGAAAGCGTAGAGATTGATAATTTCTCTTTAAGTCAGACTTTTACAGGAACAGATGGCTTTACGTACTATTATGATATTGATAATCTCATGGTTACACGTCTTCCGTCTGAAGTACCGACATTCGTAAACACACTTAAGGAAATTAAGATTGTCAAGGTTGACAGCGGAGATGTTGACGCAGACGGCAATTATACTAATTTCCTTCCTGATGCAGAAATCAAAGTGTACAATGCAGAAACAGATGAAGAAGTTAAGTTAAAAAGCAACACTACAGATGAAAACGGTGTTATCAATCTTGGACATCTTCCTGTAGGCGAATACTACCTCACGGAAACAAAAGCTCCTGCGGAATATGAAAAGCCAGTAAATGACAAAATATATTTTACAGTAAATGATAACTACACTATTTCAAGAGAAGAATTTAATGAATTTGATATCAGCTATGTACTCAATTACGAAGACGGAGATTCTAAGGAGTATTCGCTCAGCATGAAGAAAGACGACGTAATCAACGTACAAGGCATTGAGACAACTAAAACAAAGACAGAATATTTTGAACAGACAGATGTAACAAAAGATATGGAACAGTATTATGATGCTGACAATGATATTAACTACAATATAGATTGTTCAGGTAAGAAAATTACAAAGATTGTAATTGAGGCTACTAACCTTCCATATGGCACTGGTGGCATACAGTTTAAGCACAAGAATCCCGGCGGTTGGGACGATACAATGTTTGAAGTTAAAGAATTTGGTGAGGGTGAAACTACATTCACTCCTACAAACCTTTATTTTGCTGAAGACGGATATATGAAAGTATCTTTCTGGAATGCAGATATTACAAGCATTAAGTATTATTGTAACGGCTTAGAGTATGATGCTCCAGACCCTGCTAAAGTACTTAAAAGCGTTACTATTAAGTGTGACAATTATCTCGACGGCACAGTTTTTGACCTTGATAACGGAGTTGAACCGGAAGATATTCCAGACCATGTAAAACATACAGCTACAGTAGAAAACGGCGAGTGTGTTATTGAAGTAGGTCATGAACTCACAAGTTTCCCTGTACTTGGAATAGACCGTATCAAAGACGGCAGAACAGAATTGGAAATAGTCAATTCAAAATCACCGCTTGAAATCATATTGCCTAACGACAAAATACAAGAGGAAACAGAAGAACACTCTATAAAACTCAATAAGGTTAATACAAAAGGCGATGAGATAGCAGGTGCTAAGCTTAAGCTTACAGCTTTAGGAGAAAACGGCATAATAGATGATACAGATAAAACATGGACATGGACATCAAAGACAAGTTCGTGGTGGGAAATTGAAAACATTCAGGAAGGTACTTATTTACTTGAAGAAGTTTCAGCACCTGACGGCTATGACAAAGCAGAATCTATTAAATTTGAAGTTGATAAAGACGGAAATATTACTTCTGCAAAGGCAGTTAAAATTAATGCAGACGGAAGCACAACAGAACTGATAGTTGATGACGAAAGGGAAAACGGCATAATCGATAAAGATAAGGGTGTAGCAACTCTTGCAATGACTGACGAAAGAGTTCTGAAAATAAGAAAGACAGATGCTGAAGGTGCATTGCTTGATGGAGCATCATTCAAACTTACAGCTGTAGAAATTGACAAAGACGGCAATGCAGTAGTTGAAGACGGCAAGCAAAAAGCTATTACATTTGATGCAAGAAGAGTTAAACTGGTCAGCGAAGGATTAAAGTACAACAGTGACGAACCGACGAAAAGAACAGCAATCTTATGGAGTGGTAGTTCAGAAGTTGAAATAAGAAACCTCCCCAACGGTATTTATACACTTGAAGAAACATCAGCTCCTGACGGATACAGAAAGTCAGAAAAAATCACATTTACAATCAAACCGCACATGGTTGATGGTATAATCACAAACGGCATAGATGTTACAAGCAAAATAGACGGAGCAGTAACACCAATTAAAGAAGACGGCAATAATTATTATGCAGTAACTGTTAAAAACCAGAACGCTGTACTTAACCTCAGCAAGAAAGAAATCGTTGGCAATACTAAAAAAGAACTTGGGGGAGCCGACCTTTCGCTTACTCGTATAAATGCAGACGGAGAAGCAATTGTTTTTGATGAAGCAACTCAAAACAAGATTAAACTCTCCGAGGGTATGGATTATAATGATGATAAGACAGCAATCATTTGGACATCTGACGAAGAAGGCGCAAAGAAAATAACAAATATTCCGGACGGTACTTATGTACTTACGGAAGAAAAAGAACCGGGCGGATATAAAAAAGCAGCTCCTATTACTTTTGTAGTTGAAAACGGTGTTGTAACAAAAGCAACAGTACCAGCTACAGACGAAGACGGAAAAGAAACAACTGAAACCCTGTTCAGCAAAGACGTACCCAATGAAGATGGCATAAATGCAAATACCATTGTTATGCTTGATGAACGCACTCAGATTGATGTGACAATCAGCAAGCAGGGCGAAGACGGAAAAGGACTTCCAGAAGCTGAACTTACACTCACAGGTAAGGACAGCAAAGGCAATGACATAATATTTGACCTTGAAAACATCGATTTTGGCGATGGTGCAAAGATAGAAGAGTTTATTACACCATCAAACATTATATGGACTTCCGGCACTGAGGCAATAACAATCAAAAATATTCCGGACGGTACATACACACTTCACGAAGTATCAGCTCCGTACGGCTACAATGTAGCAGCAGATATTGTCTTTGAAGTCAAGGAAGGCAAGGTTACTATCGCCGACGAAGAAGTTAAAGACAAGAACATTGTTATGGTTGACACCTCCTCTGTAAAAATCAGCAAGCAGGCAGTTGGCGGTACTGAAGAACTTGCCGGAGCTACATTTACACTCACAAGCAAGGAAGAAAACTTCACATTCAACAAAGAAAGCCAGAATGTCGGCACAGGCTCCGATGAGACCAGACTTATATGGACTTCAGGCAACGAACCGACAGAAATCAAGAATCTCGCTGACGGAACATACATACTCCACGAAGAAGCAGCTCCGGACGGCTACACTATAGCAGCAGATATTGAGTTCACAATCACGGGCGGCAAGGTTATTATCAACAACGAAGAAGTTACAGACAATACTATTACAGTTACTGATAAGGCTGCTGAAATCAGTTTCAGCAAGAAAGCAGTCGGCGATACCACTGATACAGAACTTGCCAAAGCTGACCTTACACTTACCCGTGTAGATGCAAACGGAGAAGTAATTGCTTTTGAAAAGGCTGATGAATCTAAAATTCAACTCTCAGAGGGTATGAAATTTGATGATGATAAAAAATTAATCAGCTGGACATCTGGCGATAGTGCAAAGAAAATAACAAATATTCCTGACGGTAATTATGTACTTAAAGAAGCAGACGCTCCAGAGGGATATGAAGTAGCAGAGGATATTAAATTTACTGTTGAAAATGGTGTTATTACATCTATCAAAATTGATGAAACAGATGAGGAAAACTACGCAGTTACCGACAATGCATTAGTATCAGGTACTGCAATAGGTGTAGTAATGCGTGATGCAACAACCACAACAACATCAGAAACGGTGACAGCTACAGAAACAGTGACAGCTACAGAAACAGTGACAGCTACAGAAACAGCGACCGCTACAGAAACAGTAACAGCTACAGAAACAGTGACAGCTACAGAAACAGCGACCGCTACAGAAACAGAAACAACAACAACGGGCTCTACAACAAGTGAAACAACAACAACTGGTTCTACAACAACAGGCTCTACAACAAGTGAAACAACAACAACTGGTTCTACAACAACAGGCTCTACAA
>CAMWRL010000002.1 GCA_947176685.1 uncultured Ruminococcus sp.
CTATAAAAGTGATACTCATATAGAAGTAATGCCCGAAAGTAGTTTTTTCAACTGCTTTCGGGCATATTTTAATTATTTGTTTATTAGCATAAATCGCACTGTTTATTCATTGATTGGCAATATCAAACTTTTAATTTCCACAAAGAAAGTTTTTTGCAGCATAAAAAACCTATACAAGCACCGAATGCATTTAGAATAATATCTTCAATATCAAAGATACCCAGCATGGTAAAAAGCTGAATAGATTCAATCAAAAGTATCGTAATAAGTGTTGTACTAATAAACTGCTTGAAATTACGGAGACTTTTGAAATGAAGCGGAAGCAAAAAGCCCCAAGGAATAAACAGAAATATGTTTCCTAAAAAGTTTATTAAGAAGCTCAAAACAATAGAAGTAGAAATTACAGGGGTAGTGAACAGATTATATATGCTTATGAACGGAATGAAATTGCTCATATATTTTAAATATTCCGTGTATGTCAATGCGTGGTCATGACCTATGCTGCGCAAAAACAGCACATAGAGAAGAACCAATCCATACACAATACTTGTCACATGAAAGATATTATTTATTTTTTTTGAAATAGGTTTCAAATAAATACCCCCTGATTATTTTACTAATATTATACATCAAGAAAACTGTTATGTCAATAGAAACAATAGTATTTTTTGACTTATAATGTTATTTTTATATTATATTAAGACTTTGTAACAGTATAGCTATTCCGGTGACTATCCGTAATATAGTAAGGGGTTTAAAAAAAGCCTGTTTTAAGGGTATTTTTAATTTGCAGAGTTGAAAAAAAGTTTGTCCGGCACATATATTATTTAAGAAAATTTCACTAAATTTTCACTGAATTATAATTAATTTTTCATTATTTTCTGGTATAATAAGAAATTAATATTTCAAGGAGGATTTATATGAAAAATAAAATTTTATCCGGTATTATGGCAGTTTGCCTTGTCGGCAGCGTTGGAGTTATTCCCGAAAGTATCGCTCCGGCGGCGACTGTTACGGCAAGTGCGGAAACTGTAAAATCAGGTACTTACGGAGATAATATCACATGGACTATCGATAATAAAGGCACGCTTACCATAAGCGGTACGGGCGATATGATGAATAATGATTCCACAATACGTGAGTCCGAAAGAACGGCTCTGAAAAAAGTTATCATTGAAAACGGTGTAACAGGTATCGGCAATAGTGTATTTATGGGGTGTGTGAATCTTGAATCGGTAACACTTCCCGACAGTCTGACAAGTATCGGCAAGGATACATTCAGTTATTGCAGAAGCCTGAAATCAATAACAATACCCGACAGCGTTACAAATATAGGTTATTCGGCATTTTCAAATTGTACGGCTCTTGAATCAGTTACGATTCCGGACAGCGTAACAAGTATTGATTACGGTGCATTTCAGAATTGTACGGCTCTTGAATCAGTCACAATTCCGGACAGCGTAACAAGTATCAGTTATAGTTTGTTTTATAATTGTACAAGTCTTTCGTCAATAACAATACCTGAAAGCGTAACAAGTATTGGCGGAGATGCGTTTTATAATACTCCATGGCTGGAAGATGAAAAGAAAGAAAATAATTTTGTCGTTGTTAATGACATTTTAATTGACAGTGCAGTGCGTTCAGGAGATGTAATTATTCCTGATAATGTCAAAAATATCGGCAACAATGTATTTTATAACTGTAAAGATATTACGTCAGTAACAATACCTGACAGTGTAACAAACATTGGTAATATGGCATTTCGTTCCTGTAAGGGTCTTACATCAATTACAATTCCCGACAGCGTGACAAGTATAGGCAATATGACATTCAAAGATTGCAACGGTCTTACATCAATTAAAATCCCCGACAGTGTTACAAGTATCGGCAACAGCACATTTGAAGGTTGTAAAAACTTGTCTGAAATAACTATTTTAAATCCTGAATGCGAAATCTCTGACAACGAATATACGATTTCAAACGGAACAGACCAAAAATACAACTGTTATTTTGACGGCACAATAAAAGGCTATGCAAACTCCACTGCACAAAAGTACGCCGAAAAATACGGATATACCTTTGAATCACTGGGAGAAGCTCCGACCGGAAACGTTACCGAAATCCAGTCCGGAGACACGAACGGTGACGGAAAACTCAGCATTGCGGACGCTGTATTGATAGCGCAGGCAATATCAAATCCCGATGACTACGAACTTACCGAAGAACAGAAAACCGCCGCAGACGTAGTTGACAAAGGCGACGGGCTGACGCCACTGGACTCTCTGGCTATACAAATGGTAGACCTAAAAATAATCTCCGAAAACGACTTACCGATAACCTCCGCAGAAATCAACCGTATACTTGACAATCAATGAAAAAATTCCCTGCTGGCGGCAACGTCCGCAGGGAAAATTTTTCGCATAAACAATGAAAGCCGGATTGCTCCGGCTTTCATCGTTATAGGGTGGTTTATATGAAATTAGAAGATGGCTTGTTTATTCTGCCCGAAGTCTTTTCTGTCGGGCATACCGTCGGGAGACTGTTTCATACCTCTGCCGCCGAAACCTCCGGTCTGCTTACCCACATATGAAGTAACGCTGTCCGCCGTGAAGTTGCCGGACTCCGTGCCGTCACTGTTGTAACCGCCGTTTTCATAAAGTCCGTACTTCTGGTCTGCTGAGGAAGTACCTCCTGTATAGAATGTATAAGTCATACCGGTTTGAATATCCGGCGAACTTATTACAATATTGTCGAAACTTTTTTGTGGTGCAAAGCTTATTATTTCATTTCCGTTGCTGTCGGAAAGAGTAACAAGTGTACCGCCGTTCATAGTTGTGTCAAAAGTTGCCGAAACGCTGTTTTGCTTCGAAGTGTCAGCCGGATTTTCTGCCATTGCAGACATACCAGCCGCAACCAGCGTACCGCCGTTGACGTTGATTTCTCCGTTGCTGTCCAAAGCACCATTACCGCCGTTTTCGCAGCCGTTTACTATAACAGTACCGCCGCTGATAGTCATATTGCCGTTGGAATCAAGTCCGTCACCGGATGCACTTACGTAAACCATACCGCCGCTTATGTTGATTTCCAATTCGTCAGAAAAAGTTCCCATACCAGACTGGTTTGTTACTCCGTCACTTGCATTGAAGCCGTCATCAGAAGACGTTAATTCAACTGTACCGCCGGTTACATTTATTACAGAAGCCTCCAGTCCCTCATAAGAGTTACTTATCACAACTGTACCGCCGTTTATATTTATTGCGGAAGTCGCATTAATACCGTCGTCGCCTGCGTCAATCGCAAACGTACCGCCTGATATATTGACTTCTGTACCTGCATGAATTGCATCATCTGCGGAATTTATATTAAAAGTTCCTCCGATAATATTTATATCGGCAACTGCCTTTATACCCTTTGGTGTCGGGACAGTATCGGTATTGTCTGTAGATTCCTGTTGAGAGGGTTCAGGTATGCCGAAATCTTCCGGATTGAAATTTTCAAAGTCAGGTTTTTCCATACCGTCAGGCATTTCCTGACGCTCTCCTCTGCCGAAATGCTCGTGCCGGAAGTCTTCAGAATCATATTCTTCCATATCTTCGGGAAGAGTGGGCTTTTCGCCTCTGCCGAAACCTCCGCCGTGACCGAATCCGCCGAAATCATCATTATGAGTTTTTGTACTTGCCGAACTTCCGCCGCCGGACGTTATATTGAAGTCACCGCCCTCAATATACACAAATCCCATTTCAGCATCAGTCTTATTGCTTGCATTTATGCCGTTCTGACCTGCTGTAAGGTCAAGCACACCGTCCGCAACTGCCACATAGTCCTTGCCTTTTATGGCATCGCCGACTGCGTTTACAGTAATTTTTCCGCCTGTAATAACAATATCGTCTTTTGAACGTATACCGTCATTGTAGTTTCCAGCAACATCAAGCTCGCCGCTGCCGTTGATTGTAAGGCTGTCGTGACTGAAAATTGCTGAATCAGGGTTATCGGTGCTGTCCGTAACAGAATAGTCCGCACCGTCTGAGACATAATTCTTACTGCCGTCAGCAAGCGTTATAAAAACCTTTTTGGCACTTTTGACGTAAATCGCCGGTGCGTTACTACAGCTTATTGAAGCATTATCAAGTACAAGCTGTACTTTGTTTTTGTCGGCATCAACAATAATCTGTCCGTCATCAAGAATACCTGTTATATGATAGATACCTTCACCGGAAATCGTTACCGCCGAGCCGTTGACTGAAACTCCGTTGCCGGTAATTCCAGCACTGTTTCCGTTAAGACTTACTTCGGCTGTAATTTCAGAGTAGTCGGGGTTCAGGTCTCTGTCCGAAAACAATTCGCTTTCAGACATTTTCGTAACCGGAATATTTTGTGGATTTTTTACTGTAACGGCTTCGGTTGTTTCAGAAGTCGCTGTATCAGCCGAAGAAACATTTGTTATTTTCTCAGAAGTTGTCGTTTGAGAATCGGAAATGCTGTTATCACTGCACCCAACCGCCACAACGGCAAATGTCATAGCAGCCGCAAAAATGCGGTTCATAAAATTACTCATATTATCACCTTTTAAAAAAGTTCCCGATTCTGATTTTCTTTTGTTTTTTCTTTCTATGATTGTATTATAAACCGCTGATATGACAGTTTTGTGAAAGTCTGCTGAATAACTGAAAAAATTTTTTCAAACCATACAGACATATGGAAAATTATTCAGTTTGAGTTTTTGCAGAATTTCACAAATTCCCTTATTGAGTCATTGCAGTTTGCCAGCATATTAAGTTCGGCTATTTCTTCATTGTAGTCAAGGTTGTGTATTAATATGGGAATATCTTTTCCGAAAGTATTGATTATGAATCCGGACGAATGAAGCTCCTGTACAATTTCCGCAAGCATTTCCGTAAAAGCCTTTGTGATACGCATATAGCGTTTGCTGTCGGAAGCGTCTGCGTCCTCGTCATACGGATAACCGCAGCTTATAATCCATTGCCGTACAATTTTCGCCGTATCGTCAGTGCCGAAACTCAGTTCATTATTCTGAAGCCAGAAAACATAATTCCAACGTGCTTCCTGAAAGTTGTCAGCATATTTTATACTTTTATTGTATTCAGTCTCAGTGTTGTACCCTAAAACAACTGTCGGTTTACAGGGATTATCCTCGTCATCGTAAACAAACAGCGATATTGCGTATATATCAGATTCGTCCCACGAAGATATTGTATCTTCAATAAGCACGGACATAAAACCTTTCATATCTTCCGTACTCATAAATATACTATAATCATCGTTTGTTGATTCTTCTTCTGCGGAATTGCGGAGTTCGTCAATACATTTTTTCAGGGCGTATATATCAATTATTCCGGCACAGGAAATATCATCTCCCAAACCGTTGGCACTGATTTCAGGCAGAAATCTTTCAAGATACTTGTTTGTATCCTTGAAGCCTTTTTCAGCAAACCTTATTGCAAGTTCCCTGTACAGGTCGTATAACTGTTCATCATTCCAGCAGGACTTGTCAACACCGTCCGTCCCTATAAAGACAGCAGGCGGTATGGCATTTTTTTCAAAGTAACAGAATCTTGCTGAATTGTTTGCATCGTCCTGACACATTGAAGACGTAATATTGCCGTTGCACATAGGGTCGTCCGGAATAGGACTGTATGCCGAGCCGTCATCTGCTACAATCACGCATTTTCCGTCACCAATCTGTACGCCGAAAGCAAATTCCCTTGAAACGACAAAAAATTCCAGTGTAGTACCGTAAGCTATAAGAAAATTCCCTTGTCTGTAGTACTCCCTGTAGTCCGAAAGCTCATCGGGAATACTTGCAAGTTCATTTTCTGTAAATGGGTTATTTATATAGTCGTTTGCGATTTTGTCATACCAGAGCGACACAACGTTACGCCAGAGCAGGGAAAAAAGCTTGCGCCTTTTTTTTTCGGAATCAAGAAGCAGTTCAGCTCCGTCCAGCAGTTCCATAAATTCATCAGTGCATTCCCGGGCGCACTCAACCGCAAGTTTAGCCCCTCTGTCCGTGCGGATATACTGCGGACTTCCGTGACCGTCCGCTACCGCTATGAAAGAATATTTTGCGCTGTCGTATGACAAGGAATAATCCTGACATATTATTCTGTTCTGAATGTGAAAAGCTCCTGCAAATGTATGTGAAAAGGACGAATAATTATTCATATCGCACCCTCCGTTCATTAAATAGTACAAAAATATCATATTAATTTTAACATACATCTGTAAAATTGTCAACAAAAAATCCGGATAGTATTGAAAATATTATCCGGAAAAATATTTAATATAGATTATCGCTGTAGCTTTCGGAAGATTCATCAGTAATATCCGTGTCTTCCTCTGCGGGAGGGTCAACAGGTATCGTATTCAGACAAAGCCAGTCGCACCATGTCTGGTAGTACTTTGCAAGTACGTGAACGCCGTCATTACTGCATTCCGACATAAGATTTCCGTCAGCGTCATCAAATATCTGGTTAACATCAAGATAGAAAACTTTCTGACCGTCCGCAAACTCAGACATTGCGGAATTAAGATTATTGATATTTTCGTTGGTTATGGTGTCGCCCTGCAACTGCCTGTTTGATGTTACATGAAGATTTCCCATAATATATATAAGTGCGTCCGGCTGATACTCCTTTAAGGTATTGAGGAGTTTCACAAAACAGTTGAGCGTATAGTCAGAATCGTTTCCGACTTCGTTTATGCCGAGCATAACATAGATTTTGCCGTATTTTTCATCGGAAAGCATATCATAAATTGAACAGCCGTTGATATATTCGTTTTCGATTTTATAGGAGGCAAGTCCCACACTACAGAAGTAATGGGCATTTTTCAAAGTACCGTATTCATATATTCCGACAGTACGTGAATCTCCTATAAAAAGCGCATCATCAAAATATGAAGGGTCACTCTTCACGAAAGACAAAACAGGTTCAGGCGGTTCGGTAGTTATTTCTTCAGTGGGTTCTGTTGTATCGGGAATATCTGTATCAGTAAATTCCGGCACTGAAGTATTTTCCGTAGTTACGGTATCTGTTTTGTTGATGTCAATTACCGGCGGTTTCTTTGAAGACGCCGGCTCAACTTCCTTACTGCTGTTCCATATCTGTCTGAAAATTAACGGTGATGCAATAAAACACGTTATCAGCAGCAGAATTGTATATAAACATTGATAACTTTTTTTCATCAGTAGCTCCTTGAATCAGAATCTGAAATACATGAACGGGTCATTCATACCCTTGTACATACAATAGACAGACCCCCAGAATATCGCAAGCAGAAAAATCACACATACAACGCTTTTCTTGAATCTCCTGTACAGCATTTGCGGAAATTCGGTTGAGAACAGCACTCCTGCCACAAAAAATTTCCAGTATGTCCTGAAATATTTTATATAGTCTCCGTCAAGTATCACGCCTTTTTCCTGAGGTATGAACGGAAACAGTCTCTTAAAGTATATGCCGAGTTCGTGGAAATCAGTCACGGCAAATATAAGCCACGTTACCGGAATTATAAGGAACATATAACAATGTCCTATAAACTTGTGTTCGTTGAGGAAATCTCCGATTACAAATTTTTCGAGTATAATAAGTACAAACAGTACCAGTCCCCACAAAACGAAATTCCAGCTTGCGCCGTGCCATAGTCCCGTGAAAAGCCATACAGCAAGAGTATTTATTATCTGTCTTGATTTTCCTTTTCTGTTGCCGCCAAGCGGAATGTATATATAGTCCCTGAACCACGTACCAAGCGTAATATGCCAGCGTCTCCAGAATTCTGTCATTGTAAGTGAGAGATATGGGAAATCAAAGTTTATCGGCAAATCAAAAGCCATAATCTTGCCAAGACCGATAGCCATAAGCGAATAGCCGTAAAAATCAAAATACAACTGGAACGAATAGGCAATTATACCTAACCATGCAAGCGGCGTGGAAATACTTTCGTAACCAATCATAGAAATGTCGCTCCATAGTCCGGAAAGCTGATTGGCAATAAGTACCTTGAAACCAAGACCGATAGTAAAAGTTTTAAGTCCGTCCTCGACTTTTGAAATAGTGTGCTGCCGCTGATGAAGCTGTTCCGAAACTGACTCGTATGTAACAATAGGTCCTGCGATAAGCTGTGGAAACATACTTATATATGCGCCGTAATTAATGGGGTTGCTTTCGGGACGGACTTTCCCTCTGTAGACGTCAATTATATATGAAACGTTCTGGAAAGTGTAAAAGCTTATTCCGATTGGTAAAACAATGTCCTTTACCGGAAGTTTTGCGTGAAAAAAAGCGTTTATATTCTCAAATATGAAACCCGTATACTTGAAAAACAACAGCCAGCAGAAGTTGAAAACAAGTCCGATTACAAGCCATACTTTTTTGCCTTTTGGATATGCTTCCATAAACTGAGTCACAATATGGTTAAATAACAGCGTAAGCAGGAAAAGTATAATATATACCGGACTTTTTACGCCCATTCCGTAGAAGACTACACTGCACATAAAAATAACTGCATTCTTGTAAGCCGGCGGACTGAAACCGTACAACAACAGAAATGCAGGTAGAAATATGAAGATAAACTCCAGACTGCTGAAAACCATTTTACCACCCTTTTTTCTTTTGTTCTCTGTATTTATATTTACAATTCATATTGAATAAATATGACCTTATATTATATTCTACACGGTATTTTAAAAAAAGTCAATAACTTTCATATTTTGTAGCAATTTGTAATAATTGGCAGGAATTATTGCAGGAATTTCAGTAAAAAAGACCTGTCGGAAAAAATCCGGCAGGTCATATTATTTTTTATTCAATACCAGCCTGTTGTTTTGCGGCAGTGAGGGTATTTTTCATAAGCATTGAAATTGTCATAGGACCTACACCGCCCGGAACGGGTGTTATGTAGGATGCTTTCTTTTCTGCGCTTTCAAAATCAACGTCTCCGCAAAGTTTTCCGTTTTCGTCACGGTTCATTCCGACATCAATTACAACTGCGCCTTCCTTAATCATATCTCCGGTAACGAATTTAGCCCGTCCGATTGCGACAACGAGTATATCAGCTCCCAGACAGATTTCCTTGAGGTTCTTTGTCTTTGAGTGGCAGATTGTAACAGTACCGTTTTTCTGGAGCAGAAGCATTGCCTGCGGTTTGCCAACAATGTTGCTTCTGCCGATTACAACGCACTGTTTGCCTGTTATGTCCGTGCCTGTGCTTTCAATAAGGCGCATAACTCCGGCAGGAGTACACGGCAGGAATGAATAATTGCCAATCATAATATGACCAACGTTTACAGGGTGGAATGCGTCAACGTCCTTTGCGGGGGAGATAGCATTGATTACAGCTGTTTCATCAATATGTGACGGCAGCGGCAGTTGTACAAGAATACCGTTCACACGGTCGTCACGGTTGAGGACGTTCACAAGGTCAAGCAACTGCTCCTGAGTGGTATTTTCGTCAAGAGCGTACTCAAATGACTGGAATCCCACTTCTTCGCAAGCCTTTTTCTTGTTGTTGACGTAAACTCTTGACGCTGAATTGTTTCCTACAATTACAACGGCAAGTCCTACTTTAAGACCCTTTTCATCTTTGAGTGCTGCGGCTTCTGCGGCAACCTCAGCCTTTACAGCAGCCGATACTTCTTTTCCGTTAATAATATTTGCCATTTAAATTTCCTCCTTAATATCTTCCGGCGAATCTTCCTCACCGTCATTATCTGTTATAGCTTGATATTCTTCATCGTCACCGTACATGCGCTTACGTGCCTGTTCCAGCAATTCTCTTGACTCGTCCGTGTTGCAGTAAAGCACAAACTTGTCGGGTCTGATTCTTCTCAAAAAAATCATTCCGACCTGTATCGCTACCGAAACAATACATATTACAAGTGACAACAGCTGAGATACTTTTATGTCGCCTGCCATAAGGCTGTCTGTACGCAGTCCTTCAACAACGTATCTTTCCGCACCGTACCATGCAACGTACATTAACATAATCTGTCCGTCATATTTTCGGTGTCTGGAATATGTCGATATAATCAGAAATCCCAGCAGACACCAGAAAGATTCATACAGAAAGCACGGGTGAACCGGCTGAAGATAATTCATACCAAGTCCGACCATACTGCCGTCCGAATAAACCGTATTTCTGAAAATCACGGACTGAATGTTGCCTCCTGTCATTCCGAAGATGCTGTCGGTATTACTGCCGAAAGCTTCCTGATTGACGAAGTTTCCCCAGCGTCCTATCCCCTGTCCTATCAGAAAACCCAGAGACGATATATCAAGCATAGGCAGAAGTCTGACTTTCCGGATTTTGCAGATTATAAGACCGACTGCTACAGAGCCGATAATTCCGCCATAAATCGCAAGTCCGCCGTTGCGTGTATTGACAATTGCACTTAAATTGCCTTTATAGCTGTCCCAGTTGAATATGACATAGTAAGCTCTTGCTCCGATTATTCCTCCAAGCACTCCGCATATTATAGCATCCAACGCCCTTTCGCCGTCCAGTCCGAAACGTTTCATTTTAGGCATTACGTACAGCAATGCCAGAATCAGTCCGAAAGTTATTATAATGCCGTACCACTGTATGTCCAGACCGAATATCGTGAATGCTGTCGGATTTACGTGAAAAGTCCAGCCCAGTTTCGGAAACTGTATTTCAAAAGGGTCTGTTATAGCCCGCACATCAGTTATGGATTGAATATCAGTCATTTTCCGACCCCTCAATCACTGACATAACAAGTTTATCTTCATTCAGTTCACTGCGGATATATTCCAGAACAGTATCACTTGTTATTGCTGAAACGGTATCAATTATATCATACGGCAGGACATCTGCCATATATGCGCCAATCATCATACCTGCAACGGCTTCAACGTTGTTAAGCTGTCGTATCAGCGCACCATATACGGATTTCTTTATTCTCTGGAAATCCTTTTCCACTATGCCCTCAGCGGAAATTCTTTTCACTTCTTCAATTATCGAATCCCTTACTTTTGCGGCGTTTTTGGACTCTCCGGCGAAAATAACCGAAAAATACCCGTCACCGCAGAAAATTTCAGAACCGAAACTTGAATTTATAACTTCCTCTTTAAGAAGTCTCTGGTACATATCTGAAGAAACGTCTGTAATAAGTGCCGCCGCAATACTCAGAGCCATATTTTTTGTAAGTCTGTCCTGACCGTCACATGGAGTACATTTGTAACCTATGTGGAATATCGGTATACCTACCGGCTGAGTTTCATAAATTTCCTGCTGTACTATTGTGTCGGGTTCGTCCTGAAATACTGTTTCAAGTCCCTTGTCCTCGCACGTTTTAAGACATTCGTCACATATCGCAAGTACTTCATCAGCGTTTATGTTTCCTGCAACAGAAAGTACCATATTATTCAGATTATAGAAAGTATTATAGCATTTGTAAAGCAGGTCTGCATCAATCTGCGCAATGCTTTCAACAGTTCCGGCAATGTCGATTTTAACGGGATGATTGTGGTACATACTCCGGAGCATATTGAAAAATACTCTCCATTCGGGGTTATCGTTGGTCATCTGGATTTCCTGACCGATAATTCCCTGTTCCTTGTCAACGCTTTCTTTCGTGAAATACGGTTTCTGTACAAAGTCAAGCAGTATTTTAAGCGATTTCTGATAGTTCTTTGAACAACTGAACAGATAACATGTCCTGTCAAATGACGTATAGGCGTTGCCGTTTGCGCCGGTCTTTGCGTAAAGCTCAAAAACATCGCAGTCTTCATTTTCAAAGAGCTTATGTTCAAGAAAATGCGCTATACCTTCCGGAACGGTGGTATATTCCTTGTCGTCACGCTGTCTGAACATTGTATTTATTGAACCGTATTTTGTACCGAAAAGAGCCTCGACACTGCTGAAACTTTCCATTTCGCATATATAGATGTCAAGTCCGCTTTTGTGCTTCACGTAAATGCACTGGTCGCCTGTATGCTGACTTGTTAAAATCTTTTTTTCCATTATTATTTTTCCTCCTTGTCGTACATTATATAAACGCTGTCAAGGCTGAGAGCCTTTGCGGCACTGATAATATCTTCCTTTGCAACAGCGGCGTACTTCTGGAATTTTTCCTGCGGCGTCATAACTTCGCCGTCACAAAGGCAGTCGAAATACCAGCCGGAATATGATGACGGTGTATCTCCTACTGAAGTAAGAGCGTTGTCCATACTTAACAGTGCGCTTGAAATTTCCTCATCAGTGATATTACCGTTTCTTATTTCGTCAAGCTGACGGAGTATTTCAGCTTTTGCCTTTTCTATGTTAGCCCTCTCAACTCCGACATCTACGGATATTGAATTTTTATAACTGTTAGGACGGCTTGCGCAGTAGTAACACAGACTGAGTTTTTCACGTACATTTACGAAAAGTTTTGATACAGGAGTTGCGCCCCATACAGTGTTGAGCATTTTGAGGGCGTATTTGTCATCAGAATCTGTCTTGAATGTCATAACCATTTTGCACTGTCTGACATCAAATTCTTCTGACTCAGTAACAACTTCCGGTTTGACGGGACTTGCGGAATTAAATTCCACTTTTTCGGGAGTACGTTCAATTTCCGAAAAACTCTCCCTGAACATTTCCATAACTGCCGGATTTTCTTCCGGAGCAACATATGTTATTTCAACCGGAGCAGTCCGGAGAATATTCATATATGCTGCGTATGCACTTTCGGAAGTCACGGCTTCTGCAGATTCCCTTGTACCATAAACTGTATTTTCTGCCGGCTCGCCACGGAAAGCTATTTCGGACGCTTTTGAAAGTGCATAACCACGTTTATTATTTATTTCAGCTTCAATGCGGTCAATAAGCTCCTTTTTCGTAATCAGGAAAGATTCTTCGTCAAATTTTCCGTCACGGACATTTGGTCTGAAAATGCTGTCCCTTATAACCGAAAGCATTTCACTTTCTATATCTTCGCTGTCAATGGTGTATCGGTTAAGGATAAACGAAGATGTTACAGCAAGTATCTGTACATCACCTTTTTTTGCGGAAAACGATGAAAGTACAGCACCATACAGTGATGAAAGCTTCTCATTCAGCTGGGAAAGTGTAGGCAGACTGCTTGTTGAGCAAGTGAGTAAGTCTGTACCAATTACATTTGCCGCCGCATTTTCCTCTGAAAGATTTGTCATAAAACGTACCGTAATAATGGCAGTTTTGAATTTTTCGTCAGTTACTGACGTAAATCCGATATTTCCGGCAAGTTCTGTTCTGTTGTATTTCATTTATATCAACGCTCCTGTCTGATAGATTACTTTTTTAATATACATTATACTATTGTACGGCTGTTTTGTCAAGTGCGAATGCCGTCGGCTAACAGAAATTTCCATTCATATAACGGAAGTTTGCGGAATAATAAAACATACATATTAAATACTCTGAAAACAATCCATTGTTATTAATTACTGCTTGACATTGTAAAAAAAATAATATATAATTAGTCTATGCTAAAAAACTTTGATTAATCTCAGGAGGATTCAATATGAAAAAATATTTGTCATCTGTACTTGCCGCTGTCATGTCATTGTCGGCAATAACTTCAACGGCTGTATTCTCTGAGGGTACTGCAACAACTGTACCTGCTGTCAATAATATGGTAGTTTTCGGTGACGGTATCGCAAGCGGCTACGGTCTCAGCGAAAATGAATTTTCATATGCTCAGATATGTGCCGATTACCTCGGCTGCAACCTTGACAGCTTCACTGCGAATGGTATGAGTTCAGCCGAACTCTGCGATATTCTTCATAACCCCACTGACGAACAAAAAGAGGCTGTCAGAAATACTGATGTAGTAGTAATTTCTACCGGTGCTAACGATATAGTACATGTCATTGCAAAACGTGCTATTGAGTTTGCCGCTAAAAAAGGTCTTCTCAATGAAGGATTCACAACAGACGATATTCCGGAAGACCCAAGTATATCCGATATGAACAGGATGATTGACCAGAAAGCTTTCAAACAGTATGCCAACAGCGGTATGACCGCAACTCTGGCTCTCAATACTGAACTGAAAGCGTTTTCAATGGATATGCGCCTTACAGACGGCTATAACGCTTATGGTAAAAATCAGGGTATTATAAAAAATCAGATAATGCCGAATATTGATGAGTCTGTCAAAGCAATCAGGGAAATTAATCCGGATGCCCAGATTATTGTACAGACCATATATCAGCCGTTGCAGCTCTCTCCCGAATACATAGCCAAAACTTATAATAAAAACAGCGGTTATACTATAATGCTGACTACTATGCGTGAAGAACTTAATGATGTAATGGATTCTTTCAGAAAAGAGCTTAACACAATTGAAGATATTGAAGTTGTTGACGTTTTACAGACTTTTACAGCTCTTGAAGATATAAACGATACTTGTGACGCTACTCCCGGTTATGCGTACTACTTCACTGATATTCAGGAGCCAGTGGAAAATGAGAACGAAAACGGCAAGACTATGAATTTCAATCCCAACAAAAAAGGACACGCCGCTATTGCTTCCGCACTTATCGGAACAATCAAAATAAGAGACAACGAAACAGGCGAACTTGTAACACCTGCTCCGGCTGAACGTGAAGTTGACCCCGATACAGGCAAAAAAGAGCCTACACTGCTTGATACAACCCTTGACAGCATTGAAGATATTGCTGACTGCCCTCCCCTTGTAATGGAACAGATTGTTGAGGTTATTCCGGAAAAGGTTGTTCCGGGTGACGTAAACGATGACGGATTTGTTGATGCTACTGACGGAAGCCTTATTCTCAGCGAATATGCTAATCTTTCAGTTATTGATGCCAAGTCCGAACTTGACGAAGAAGAGACAAAGAGAGCTGATATAAACTATGACGGACTTATTGACGCTACTGACGCTACATTTGTATCTATGTACTATGCTTATCTCTCAACGCTTCAGGAAGGCGAAGAAGCTATAACTATCTTCCAGTTCATGGACAGAGAAAAAAATAATGCGGCTCTGAACAAATGAAAAAGTTTCGCATCAGTAAAAAATATTCTGTACTGATTATATTATGCCTGATTATGGTACTTGTCAATATACTGGCAAGGCTGTGCAGTCCGTTTGCGGACTTCTATGCGGAAAAGATTTTTCCATATATAACCGTTCCGTTTGCGTTTATAAGCGGACTGCTGCCATTTTCAGTTGGTGAAATACTCATAATACTGGGAATACTGCTCGTAACAGCCGGTATTCCCATTACTGCAATACTGCTTGTCTTCGGAAAGAGTTTTCGCCGTAAAACCGCTTCTGTCACCTGTTTTGTGTATCTGTTCGCCTTTACTTTCGTACTGACAACCGAAACTTTGAACTGCTTCATAATGTATCAGTGCAGACCATTTTCAGAAAAATATCTTGAACATTCAAACCACACGGAAAGTCAGATTACAGAACTTTATTCAGTACTGATTGAAAAGGCAAACGACCTTGCAGAAAAAGTCCCTCGTGACAACATGAACTGCTTTGAGTTTACAGAGGATGTAAATCCCGAAGCCCGCCGTGCTATGAAAAAAGCCGGAGAGACTTTCCCTCAGCTGAAAGGCTACTATCCCAAAGCCAAACCGATACGTTTTTCGTATTTTATGAGTCAGTCGCACCTTACCGGAATATATTTCCCGTTTTCCCTTGAGGCAAACTACAATGACGATATGTGCCGCACTAATCTTCCCGAAACAGTCTGTCATGAGTTTTCGCACCTCAAAGGCTTCATACAGGAAGACGAAGCTAATTTCATATCGTTCTATGCGACAACTCGGTGCAGTGATAATCTGAGTTTCCAGTATTCCGGATACCTGTCTGCCCTTGAATACGTACACAACGAAATCTACAGACAGAATATATCAGAAGCTTTTTACCTTACAGACAGCATTTCCGATAACGTCCGCCGTGACTGGTTCAGGTTTATGCCCGACAACTACTGGGAGGAAAACAAGGAAAAAGAAGTCATTCCAACTGAAACTGTAAGTACAGTTTCCACAAACGCAATCGACACCAACATAAAAGCAAACGGAAGAAAAGACGGTATAAAATCATATTCGCTTATGGTTGAATTACTGCTGGACTTCTATTACCCTGAATAATATGTATAATTACTATTTTATCAAAACAGATACCACAAGTTTACAGACACCCGAAATAGAAAATTATCTCCGGTCATTCGGAGTATTTGACGAAGAAAAAGGAATGTTTTTCTGTAGGAAACCTTTTCTTGACATTTTGCTCATGAACGTCACAAATCCGGACAGCTGGAGTTCCCGTGACTACGACAGTCAGGAAACAAACTATATTTCAATTATTACAAGCTGTTTCAGCGATAATGACAGTCTTGTTATTAATATCCTGCAAGGACTTGAAAATCTTACAGGTCTTACAATATCTTCCGATTGCTGACAAAAGTTGTAAACTCTTTAGATGAATTATTGGAGGTGTTAAAGTAATGGGATTAACAGGTTCTATTTTCAGAAAAAAGGAATTGTTATCTTTTAAAGAAACAAAAACAATTACTATTGAAATTCTTGAATCATTAAAATATAGGGTTGGGATAATGAACGAAGATTATTTTACTATAAGTGTCAATAAGGACGATATCGGTTTTGTAATGTATATTTACAGCAAACCTCATGAAGCAGATGAATATAATTTTTCGTATATAGATTCAGGTATTACAAGGGCTATTGATATCGAAGATGTTTCAGAATGTGAAGAGATGATATTGCTTTTTCTGAAAGAGTACTTTAAATATTTTCCGAATGATTATTTTGATGATGACCTTGACTGGTATTATACAAAAAAAGATATTGATGAGGCTTTTAAAAAGGGCGATTTCCATGAATGGTGCTATAAACCGCCAAAAGATATATGATTATGAGATTCAAATGTAAAAGAAAATTATTATATTTTTCATTGTGAATTATGTAACTTTTAACAGAATGGTCTGGAAACGCTTACAGGTCTTACAATATCTTTCGATGACTGACAAAAGGAGAATATATGAACGGATATATTACATTCTGGTCTAAAGAATATGTCAAAGAACTTGAAAAACATCACGATAACGGAAAAATATGTGTAGTACACGGAAGTCAGCACCAGAGAATGCCCTACATTTCGGCACTGAAAACAGGCGATGTAATTTATCCGGTTGCAATACGTGACAAAACTCTATGTGTTATGGCAAGAATGCCTGTCGAAAAAATAGAGCCGGCTTTCGACTATCTCATGAGGGAAACGGGGTATTATCATTCGGCACTGATACCGGAGGGAATTTTAATCCGGTCGCAAGGAGTTTACGGGGAATTTAATATGTTTTCCGGCGGCTGCGGATATACCGGAAAAATCACACTGCCTGAAAATATACATACAGTCATTGACGAAAATTCAATGATACCAAAACCACACCAGTTTCACCAAGAACCAATAACCTGTTGTGCAAATCTCTCCGCAAGCAGCGAAAATGGCTCATTGATTTTTCCACGTCCGATACCCCTTGAAACAGTTGCTGTTTTAAAATTCGGCAAAACAAAATCCACACAAAAATCTTTGCGTTTCGACAAAAACGGAAATCTCACCAGTATATCGCTCAGCGGTTTCATAAGAAAAATGAGTGATGAGACTTTTGAAATTTTTGAAAAGCTGTTCTGATAAAACTATTGTTCTTTAAGACTGCATAAAAAAGGACGGTTATAAACAAACCGTCCTTATATCCTGATAACTGACAAGGAGGATTCAATGATTATAAAAAACGAAAATATAGATTCCGGAAAAGCTTTTGACTGGGGCAGGACTTCGGACGACTATGCAAAATATCGTGACATTTATCCGCAGGAATTTTACGATAAAATTATACAGCGTGGTTTATGTACGGCTGGTCAGAAAGTTCTTGATGTCGGAACAGGAACAGGAGTACTTCCACGAAATATGCACAGGTACGGTGCAAAGTGGACTGGTACGGATATTTCTGAAAATCAGACGGCAGCAGCAAAAAAGTTATCTGTCGGAATGGACATAGACTACTACACCGCACCAACCGAAAAACTTGATTTTCCGGACAACTCATTTGACGTTATAACAGCTTGTCAGTGTTTCTGGTACTTCGACCACGAAAAAACAGTCAAGAATTTTTATCGTATGCTGAAACCCAACGGACATATTCTCGTTTTATATATGGCATGGCTTCCGTATGAGGACAAAATAGCCGGCGAAAGTGAAAAGCTTATTTTAAAATACAACCCTCACTGGAGTGGTGCAGGCGAAACGGTTCACCCGATATTCATTCCGGACTGCTACAGGGAATATTTCAGTATTACATATCATGAGGAATATCCGTTAAAAGTGCGTTTTACCCGTGAAAGCTGGAACGGCAGACTAAAGGCTTGTCGTGGAATAGGTGCGTCACTTTCTGAAACGGAAATAAACACATGGGAACAGGAACACAAAAAACTTTTATCCGAAATTACACCGCCGGAATTTGATATTATTCATTATGCGGCAGTCGCTGAACTAAAAAAACAAGGACGGTTATAAACAAACCGTCCTTTATATTTTAATTAATTGTCCATCTGTTCCGAGGTCAGCGGCAAATCAGAAACGTTGAATTTTTTGAGGTCAATCATCTGGATAGCGAGTGCATCTTTAGGTGAAACACCATCGCCACGCTCAACAACATCTGCGTTATTCTGAGCCTGTTCGGAAAGCTTATACTCATCCGGATTTGAGAGAGCCTGCATTATAAGTACTGCGTCCGCAAGACTTACTTTTCCATCAATATTGACATCTCCCAGCATTCCGTCTGCATTGGTTGCAGAAGTTCCGGTTGTAGCAGTTGTCGTGGTAGTTGTAGTTGTGGAATCAGTCTTTTTTGTAGTAGCGGTTGTTGTAGTTCCGGAAGAACCGTCCACTGTAACAGGAGTTCCGGCTTTGTCCAGAACCGTACCGCCGTCAAGGTTGCTGCCCTCTGTAGCAGCGTACTGTGTATAAAATTCATTAAGTGAAATACCTGTGCCGTTGCTGCCGAGAGCTTTCTGGTGGTCAAGACCGATATATTTTCCTGTTTTCTGAGTCTGCCAGAGTGCCTTCTCCATAAGTGCATATTTGTCTTTTTCCCACTCAATATTCGTCGAGCCTGCCTGCTGACCGCAGGAAATGTTTGCCCAAAGACCGCCGGTATCGCCTGAGTTTGTATTCAGACACCAGAAAGTATGATTAATATGATGTTCAATCATGTAGTCACGGAGTAATTCCATCCATTTCTGATTTTCCTTGCCGTCCATATGACCGCCCCATTCGCCTATGAGTTCGGGAGCGATGTCTTCGGCATTGATATATGCCCATGTATCGTACCAGTAGTCGTCAAGAAGCGTCTGAGTTGTGAAGTCCTTGTCAAACCATGTCTGCGCATAAACTGACGGGCCATAGTCGTGAGGTGAATAAACTATCTGACTTGTGCCGTGTTTCGGGGTAATGGGATATTCTCTTGCTCCTCTGAAGTTGCCGCCCCACCATGCTCCGATGTATGGAGAATTATCACGTCTATCTTCTATTCCCCAGTAGTCGCCGGGCATAGCACCGCTGAGAGACTGTTCAACGCCCTCAATGAAAATAAGTGCGTTAGGGTTAACGTCAAGAATAGCGTCAGCGCATTTTGTAGCGGCATAAGCCCAGTTGTTTTCGTCAGTAGAGCCGTCCCATTTTGCGGCTTTGTCGCCCTCCTGTCCCTTTCCGTGAGGTTCGTTCTTGAGGTCGTAGCCTAAAAGCGTATCATTATTCTTGTATTTTTCGGCAACCCACACAAGTGAATCAATCCACAGGTCTGTTGTAACCATAGTACCGTCAGCTGTTTCCTTGCCGTACCAGAGGTTGTAGTTGTGACCCGAGTTATCGGCGTGCGGACTGTGAATATCAATAAATGCCTTTATACCGTGCTGTTTGCACTTGTCAAGGATTATATCAAATCCCCTGTCGCTGGTGATAAGGGTTTTGCCGTCAGCTTCAACGAAATCCTTATTCAGATTTCCGTAAGTACCAGCCTTGATGACACCGCCGTTTCCGTCGTCCTGGTCTACAGGAGGATTATAAACCGCCTGCATACCGCCCGAACTTATCTGATAAGGCGTGCCGTTCATCCATGACAGAATCAGCTCCGTTGAAATAGGAAAGCGGATAACATTGATACCTCTGTCGGCAACTTCTGAAAGCATATCGTCAATATCGCCTGCATAAAGGTAATGCGGAGAATATTCGATACAGTTAAGACCGAACCAGTTAGCACCAGTAAGCCATACTTCATTGCCGTTCATATCGTAAAGTCTGCTTCCCTCAGCGTGTAACCAGTCATCGTTACAGTCATCAACAGCGGTAGCGGTTAAGGGATTTCCGAAAAATCCTGATACTGCCGGTACAGCAGGTACAGCAATTACTGCCGCCGACAGTAAAGCTGTTATTTTTTTTAATTTTCCCATGATAAATTCCTCTTTTCTGATACGAAACGTATCTTTTAATTAACTATATTTTATCATTAAATTCAGCAAAAGTCAACAGCAATCAGAATGCTTTGCGGATAATATTTTCTATATCGGAATTACTTTCAAAATATTCAAGCTGTATCAATAAATCTTCGGCACGTCTGCGGCACTGGTCGGGAGTTTTCGTAACAAAATAGCGTTCGTCTGCCAACGAATCGGCAAAATAACGCATTGCAAGTTCTGCGGTAATATACAGTATGCCATAGTACAGGGAGTCTATTTCCTCACCGGAAAGAATACCGTTCAGACCGTCTGCAAACCCCTGCGTTATACGTTCAATATCTCCGCCGGAACGTATCATATCACCATAGTCAATGGCAACAAAGCCTTTCATAGCTGTATCAAGGTCAATTATAGTTGTCCTGTCACCGAAGATTATATTATCTTTTTTAGCGTCATTGTGGACGTTTCGCTGAGGAACGTCCCTGAAAAATTCAAGCCTGTCCCGTAAACCGTCAAAACGTTTCATAATGTCAGCCGGAAGTCCTTGATAATATCTGTCAAAATTATGGAAGTTCTCAATGGTATTTTCCAGAACTGTATTTTCACGGTTCAGTATGTCTATGAATTTCCCGAAAGCATATCCGGTCATATAGTCGTGGTTTTCCGGAAAGCCGAAATTTTCCGTATACTCATAGACACGCCACACTTCGCCGTTGATTTCAAGAAAATTTTCGTTTCCAGCGGTCAGATAATGCGGAACAGTTATTATATCCTGTCCGGAAACCTTAAAAGCCTGCTCAATTTTTCGGATATTGCCCGTTACCGCATGGGGATTGCGGAAAACTTTCCGGTTAAGCGACTGGAGAATATATTTCCCGTTTCTGCACTCCGCAAGATACGTGCGGTTTATATGACCTGTCCGTATTGGAGATATTTCCATTACATCCGGAATCCCGAAAAGCCCCAGTATATCATATGTATTAATAATTTACGCCTCCGATATTGAAAAATCTTCCAAATTCCGTCCAGCCGCCTATAAGATTTACGCATAACACAAACAGTCCGCAAAAAATTATAATTGGAATTATTTTTCTTTTAACACATCTGAACAGATAAATTCCGGACGGTACAGTTAAAGCAATTAATATAATCAACTCCACGAATCCCAGCATTATTGATATATCCTTTTCGCCGCCTAAATCATAGCTGTAACCTTTTGAATGTCCGGTAATGTCCATATACACCCAGCCCATACACACCGGCATTGCAAACGCCATAAAGCTTGTCCAGAGGAAATTCAGCCCGAATAATATTTTGTTTTTCATATTATATGCTCCTGAATCTGTTTTTTATTTCTTCTTTTTTGCGTTAAGCTTCTGTTTTGCCCATATAATATATGCGGTCGTATTACTGAACAGAAACTCATTTTCTTCCGTTTCAACTATAAGTTCCTCAATTGTACACGGTCTGTATCCATAAGGATTCATATTTTCAATAACCTTTTTCAATTCTTTGGATTTACCTGTTATGAGTTCAAAAAATTTATATGTATCCTCATTTAAATCACACAGCTTTTTGAGATAATGATTTGCCTTGCGCAGATTGCCTAGTTTATAGTACAGTATGGACAACGGCAGCAAAAACTGCGTACCTTCTTCGGGGTACTTTTTCAGAAGTTCAAGTGCTGACTGTTCGTCCTCAAAATATGCATAAAGATGCATAAGACTGTATCTTGCCCCTAAATTATCATTATTGCACAATCCGAGCATTTTTTCATATTGCGCAACGGCAAGTCTCATCTGTCCGCACTCAACGAAATTGTCAGCATATTTTTGCAGAAGACGCATATACGGACGTGTTTCAAACATAAGCCAGAACTCTCCTATAACGTCATCTTCAAAATAACCCTGCTCATGTAATGCTTCTTCTGCTTCCGCAATAAGTTTTTCGTACTTGTCGGAAAGCTTTTCTTTGGAAGTACAGGTAAGTTCAGCAACCAGTGACAGTGCATCAAGGTTGTCCGGCTCAAGCTCAACAGCCTGTTTTGCATATTTTAAAGCGTCTTTTTTAGTGTCTGCCAATTCTGCAAGCTCCAGAAAATCATACACGGTATCGGCGTTGTCATCGCCGGATTGCATAGATGACATAAAGCTTTCCAAAGCCTTGTTGATTTCTTCTTCGCTTTCCAGCGGAATATCATTGCTTTCGTTCATAAAGTCCTCAAAATCCCTGAAAAACTTTTCTGTCTGTTTAAACATAGTATTCTCCATTCTGCCGTATATAGCTATAAAATATAATTTTATTGTATCATTTTTCTTTTAAACTGTAAAGGTTTTTTGAAAATTTTTTGTCACATTTCGGGATTATTTTACAAACGATTCAGATATGACTTTATTTCCGATTTGACTTTTTCAAGGTCGCTGCACGACAACAACGGTATCAGACTATTTATTTCTTCAATACTCTTGTCCCACCAGCGAAATTCAAGCATAAGGTTTATTAATTCGTTGTCAAAACGCTTTCTTATCTCACGGGCAGGATTTCCGGCAGCTATCGTATAAGGCGGTACGTCACTTCCGACAACGCTGTTAAGTCCGATAATTGCACCGTCACCGATATGTACACCGGCTAAAATGGTTGCATTCTGTCCTATCCATACATCATTGCCCACAACAGTATCGCCTTTATGTGGCAGTTCCGAAAGCGGCGGAACTTCCTGTTCCCAACCCTCCATAATGTAAAACGGATATGTTGAAACAGCGTTCATCTGATGATTCGCACCATTCATGACAAAATTCACTCCGGACGCTATCTGACAGAATTTTCCTATTATAAGCCTGTCTCCGTAAAAGTCATAATGGTGTGTAACGTGTTTTTCAAAATCAACGTCGCTGAAATATGTAAAATCCCCGACTATTATATTAGGATTTTTTATTGTGGGTTTTACATAAGTAACTGTTTTGCAGTTCGGTACGGGAAAAATTCTGTCCGGATTAGGTGTTATTCCGTTTTTCATATTTCACCTCATTCATATTTACTGTCTGAACGGTCTGTTAAAAGACCCTATCTCAATCAGATTGCCTTCGGGGTCTGATATATAACAGGTTCTTTGCCCCCACGGCTCTGTTGTGGGTTCAAGGACAGATACTGCACCTTTTGCAACTGCCTTGTTGTACTCAATGTCAACTTCTTCAAAAGTGTCCACATACAGTGCTATTTCAGAATGTCCGTTTAAGCCTTTGATGTAGTTGTATTTCCTGTCCGTCATATTTTCAAAGTCTTTCCGTCCATACAGCAAAAAAAGTGTGCCGTCCTTTACAAGATATACATTTGAAGTATTTTCGTTTTCACTGATTTCAAAGCCTAAAACGTCCCTGTAAAAACGAATCATTACTGCCATGTCATTTACAAACAGTCCGAAACCGTCAAGCCGCATAAAATCAACTCCTTATTATTAGTATTTCGTTATCTGCAAATTTGTATTCTGTCGGGGAACATATAATCACACACGTACAGCCAGCACTTATGAAATCCATTTCGTGTCCGTACAGGTGAAATCCCTCAATATACAGCGGAGTATTATTTTCAGTAAACAGAACGTCATTAACTGTAAAGTCTTCCAACGCCCTGCCGGAAATAAGGGTTTTATCTGCCGGAAGATTATATCTGTCAATATAATTCCGGAAGCTTTCAGCCTCATAATATACGTCAAAAACTTCTTTCATACTTCATCACTTTCCCTGAATATAATATTACCGTTTTCGTCCGTCTGCGGTACGGGCGAATTGTAATGTATTTCTGCATTCTGAACTTCAGAATTTCCAAAAACAAAATCTATTTTCTGCCACTGTTCCGAAGTACCGCCGTAATATACCTGTAAATTATCCGTTCCGAAAAAGTAGAATGTTTTCAGCGAAACCAATTCCAGAGTTGACGGAAGATATATTTTTTCAATAGTTTTACTGCACGCAAAAGCATATTGATATATATGTGTAACGCCCTCGGAAATGACAATATTTTTCAATTCAACACGGGTAAAAGCATCTGGTGCAATAATTTTAACACCCGACGGAATTATATAATTTTCGTTTTTCTTTTTCTGCATATATATGTAAAGTTCTGTACCGTCCTTTGAAAAAAGTACATCGTCAATTACTTTAAAATATTTATTATCTTCACTTATTGTAATCTTTCCGCCGATTCTGTCATTAAAATCCTCAAGGTCACTAAAACCTTTTACGTCAATGCCGTTTATCTGGTCGGGAATTACAAAATTATCTGTTTTACCCTCTATATATTCAAGCAAATAACCCTGTTCGTCCTCGTCATATTCATAATATACTTTTGCAGTACCGCTTGTATAACTGTTTGGCTTTACGGCATAAAATCCACTCTGCATATATGAGTGCCAGAAGATTTCCGCTGTCTCAAAGCCTGTTTTCCGGAGCATTTCAAGATGTTCGGAAACATTCAGCGGAAAATATTCCGTTCCGTATCTTGCGGAATGTTCAGCGGCTTCTTCACGGCTTCGACCTGCATTTATTCCGAAATTCTCAACCCTTTTGAGTGCAATATTCTTTCCGACTTCGGAAAACGGTGCTGTATTTTCAGTATATATCAATATCCCGCCGGACTTTAAAGCCCTGAAACAGTTTTTAATTGCACGTTCACGCATTTCACGGCTGAAATAATGGTGCGACTGTATCGCAACTATAACATTAAACTTTTCCAGATAGTCAAGATTTTCAGAGCCGATACACCTGAAAATACAATTTTTGTCACTCAACTTGCTATGTGCGTCAGAAAGCATCTTTTCGGACGGGTCACATAATATCATTTCTGATATATTCAGTTCTTCGCAAGCCCTGACCGCAAATGTGCCGCTTCCACAGCCTGTGTCAAGTACACTGAATGGCATTTTATATTTTTCGTATTTAGCGTAATGTGTATGTATAATGTCGAAAATCTGGTCATATATCTCGTCATAAAAAGGTATTACTTTACGAACATTATCATCATAACTGTCAACGCTGAATGCTGATTTATTATCCATATTAAAAATCCTTTCTATAAAAATTCAACTCAGAAAGCACAAAAAATCCCAGTAAGCATGGAGAATTGCCGGAATTATAATATTTCTGCTTCTTATAAAAGCCAGACTGAAAACAGCACTCAATGCTATAATCTGCAAAAATGCACCATTGGTTATATAAGTAAGGAATACGCCCTTTCTTATCCATACCGGAAAATGTATTGCAAGAAACAAAAGTGAGTTGATTATAACTGCTGTATACTTGTTTTTTTCATTCAGCACTGAATTAAGCAGAAATCCTCTGAAAACCATTTCTTCCGAAATACCAACAGAACAGGCTATAATTATATTGGACATTCCGAATAAATCATTTACTGAAATTCCGCCATTCCGGACAAATGCAGAAACAACATGAAATATCGTAAAAAGAAATAATATTATTATAAATTCAGTCGATTTTAATTTAAATGAAAATATACTTTCTTTTTTCACAGACATGAATTTGTTGAAATATCTTTGCAGAATGACCGCCGGAATAAACTATACAAAAATTTTAACAAATACTTCCTTTATAATTTCAGAATACTTATAATATTCAATATATGGCATTATAATAATTTCCATTATTGTCCACACAGCAAAAAGTCCTAGACAATACAGAATGTATATAATATTAAATTTTTTGTCCTCAGCCATAGATTACCTTTCTATGTAAAATCTCCCCACCTAAAGAGGCGGAGAAGAATATCAATTATGTGGTTGACAGTTCGGCATATTTTGCAAGAATCAAAGAAGAATCTACAGCATCAACAAAACTATCACCGTTGTAATCACCGAGAGTTTTTCCGATATATGCCGGCATATCGGTAGAATTTGCAGCATAGGCTTCAAGTACAAGTGTGGCATCGACAGCATCAATAAATCCGTCACAGTTCACGTCACCTTTTTGTACTTCTGTATCATAATTTTCTCCGGTATAATACTTTAAACTGCCGCTTTCGCCAAACGTCAGAAGTACATTTCCGAAAGTCGAAACTGCATCTTCTTGAACATTTTCTTCCGCACTTGTAACAAGTCCGTTTTCGTCACGGTTTACGTCAATTGTTTTAACCTTACATTTAACCCTGTCAGTACTGCTTAGGATTATACCTCTGTCCGTCTGGACTGCCCTGAAATCGCTGTCAGTAATTCCCGAAAAATCAAATCTGTAATGAGGTGCGAATTTATAGCTTCCTTCCTCGAATACAAGTGTCAAATCATATTCAGTAGCTGCGGAAGTATCAAATCTGAACTCTGTCTCATTTTTGAAAATATTATTCACCGCACCGCTAAATTCAGATTTTACAGCATGGTTTATGTCAGTAAAATTTATAATAAAATTTTCTGCATTTTCTGTATTCTGCACCTCGAAATCCTTACCGTCACAAAAATACATATTACCATTGCTGAAAATCTTGTCACAGCTTGCTATTCCGTCGTATTTATTGCCGTCATTTCTTGTGACATCTAAACTATATGCATTTTCACTTACTATGTCGATACGATTTATATCTGATATATCTGTTTCATATGAATTAGCAGGATTTATTGCTCCGCCAAAGTTCATAAAATCCTCATCATCAAGAGTGAAAAAAGTGAGATTTTTATCCATCGCTACTGCATAATAAAAATTCATATATGCCTTTTTTGTTTCAGAATTGATAAAAATAGAGCAGTCAGGGGTATATTCATGTGAAATTAAATTGTTTGTTTCTTCATCTCTGTGTAAAGCGTTGCTGTCATATGTAAGAACACACTTATCATATTTTTCGCCATTAAATTCCCATTCTCCGTCCATCATTCCTATTCCTGTAACAGCGTGGGCTAAATTGTCGGAATCAAGAGATATAAGAAAATATTTACCCTGTTCGGTAGCTTTCTGAGCCTTTTCAAGCAACATATCTACTTTTTCCTCTTTAGTATAGTGAGCAAGATTCCAGTACATATAAAGCTGAAAATCTGTATTCAGTTGTCTTGTTTGGTATGAGATAATATTTCCTGTCATTTCGTCATCAAGTTCAATGTCAATAAGATTTTCTTTGCCAGCCTGCATATCATAGGGTGAAAAAACTTTATTATGTGCAAGAGTTGAAGCCAATGATATTCCCAAACAGTATCCGCTACCGACACAACTGAAAAAATTTTCAAGAGGTTTATCATTTAACTCAATATTTCCGCAACGCTGAAAATAATGCTTATAATATATATCATCTTCATTCAAATTTGAATCTCCTAAACGAGTATAACCTGTATTATAGAAAATAAATCTGTCTGTTTTCATGCCTAATTCTCTGGCATACTGTTCAAGTGCAGGGTCTTCAATTGCTTCCACGTCATTTTTTATTGCATATGATGTATTGCCTGTTGCGTTGCAAGCCAAAATGACCGATGAAACAAGCACTGATATTTTCTTTAAAAGTTTCATAAAATCACAACCTTAAATAATTTATCAAATTTTTTGTCCTCAGCCATATATTACCTTTCTATGTGAATTCTCCCCGCCTAAAGAGGCAGAGGAGAATATCAATTATGTAGTTGACAGTTCAGCATATTTTGCAAGAATCAAAGAAGAATCTACAGCATCAACAAAACCATCACCTTTGTAGTCACCAAGAGTTTTTCCAACATATGCCGTTGAATCGGTAGAGTTTTTAGAATAAGCTATGAGTATTTGTGTAGCATCAACAGCATCAATAAAACCGTCGCAGTTAACGTCGCCTTTCTGCACTCTTGCATCATAATTTTCACCGATATAATAGGCTAAATTGCCATTGTCATCAAATGTTAGAAGAACATTATTGAAAGTGGAAATCGCCTCATACTGTACTTTTTCTTCGGCATTCACCGACAAACCACCCGAATCCCCCTGCGTATAGACCACCGAAACAAACCCCTGTTCATCTCGGATTATGTCATTTATTTTTACCTGACATTCCAGACCGTCCGAACTGCTCAGAATCACGCCCCTGTCGGTCTGGGTGGCTTTAAAATCGCTGTCGGTATTTCCCGAAAAATTAAATTTGTAGTGCGGTGAAAATTTATAACTATCTTCTTCAAAAATCAGCGAAATATCGTACTCTGTCGGTGCTGAAACGTCAAAATTAAATTCATCTGAATTATAGAAAATATTATTTACAGCACCTTGAAAATCCGTATGAACAGCATGATTAATATCCATGAAATGCACGCCGAAATTTTCGGCATTGGCTGTATTCTGTACTTTAAAGTCCTTACCTTTAAAAACATATTCTTTGCCTTTATTTGCAAAAATTCTCTTACAATCCGATATACCGTCAAAAACTGTGCCGTCCTCTCTGGTGACGCTCAGATTGTATTCCTTATCATAATTTTTAATGGTTACACTTGAAATTCCCTCAACATCTATATTATAAGATTCTGAAGGATTGATTGCTCCCTTATAATTCATGAAATCCTCATCATCAAGTGAAAAAATCTTGAAATTTTTTCCCACATCTAAGTCTTCAAAGTACATTGGAAGATACATCTTTTTGGTTTCTGAATTTACAAAAAGACTACAGTCATCGGCACAGCCATATGAAATGGTTTCGCCGTCTTCACAACGGTGCAACAAATTTGTATCATATATCGGAATACATTTGTCATATTTTTCTCCTTCATACTCCCATTCGCCGTCAATCAAACCCAGTGCCGTCACCGCATGAGAAAATTGTGAATCGCCGTCATCAAGTATTACAAGAAAATATTTTCCCTCGTCATGTGCTTTCTGTGCTGTTTCAAGCAGATTGTCAACGGTTTCCGACTCGTCGTATTCAGAAAAATGCTGGTGCATAGATAGCCAGAAATCCGGTCTGTCCTGCCTCATCTGATATGTAATTATTTTTCTTATGACAGGGTCATTTATCATAGTACTATAATCCATATCAGGCTCAATATCAATCATTCTTTCCTTGCCCTCCTGTATATCGGACGGCGAAAAAACACCATTATGTGCAAGTATAGAGGTCAGCGACATTCCGAGACAACGTCCGCTTTCAATGTTTGAATAATAGTAAGTCCACGGTGCATATGCAATCTGAATATTTGAAGCATTTTTTAAATAGTCAACATAACACATATCATAACCTGCTGACCCTTCATAATGTATCGGGTGTGACGGACCGTTGTAAAACAGAAATCTGTCTGTGTATATGCCCCTTTCGATAGCATACTCTTGTACTGGAGTGACTTCTTCATAGGTAAAATCTGCATTTGATGCATTTACTGATATAGGGTTTGCAAGGCACGGAATTGCCAAAGCAAGAGAAAAAATAATTTTTTTCATTTTAAGTTCCTTTCTGATTAGGTAATTGTTAATTTTTTGATTATTGATTTTCATCATTACCAATATAAAACGAGAAATTTTAAAATTCCCATTCAATATACAATAACAA
>CAMWRL010000003.1 GCA_947176685.1 uncultured Ruminococcus sp.
CAACTCAGCAGATTTATCTTGACGCTATGGAACAGGGACTGCTTAAAATATTCATTGAAAGCGGTGCGGTAGTTTCAACGCCTACATGCGGTCCTTGTCTGGGCGGACATATGGGTATTCTTGCAAAGGGCGAACGTGCCGTTGCAACAACTAACCGTAACTTTGTCGGCAGAATGGGACACGTTGAGTCCGAAGTATATCTTGCAAGTCCGGCAGTAGCGGCGGCAAGTGCGGTTACAGGAAAAATTTCAAGTCCATGGGAGGTTATGAACATATGAAGTACGAGGGAAATGTTATAAAATACGGCGACAACGTTGACACGGATGTAATTATTCCGGCACGTTATCTCAACACAAGCGACCATGCAGAACTTGCTTCACACTGTATGGAAGACCTTGACAAGACTTTTGTCACAAGAGTTCAGCAGGGTGATATTATCACAGCAGGATTCAATTTCGGCTGCGGCTCGTCAAGAGAACACGCCCCTATTGCCATAAAAGCAAGCGGTGTATCGCTTGTTATTGCAAAGAGCTTTGCAAGAATTTTTTACCGTAATTCTATAAATATCGGTCTTGCTATCGTTGAGTGTCCGGAAGCTGTTGACGGTATCAGCGAGGGCGACCGTGTTGAAGCAGATATGGACAACGGTATTATCCGCAATCTTACTACAGGAAAGGAATATAAGACAGCACCTTTTCCGGAGTTTGTGCAGAAAATCATTGAAAACGGCGGTCTTATAAATTCTATAGCCGAGGGCATTATAAAGTAATTGTTGATTTGTTCGGAGTGGGAAAAATATTCCTGCTCCGTGCATACGGGAGTTTTCTATGAATGAAATAATAAAAAATATTATTGTCGTTGACGATGACGGCACTTTGGAGGGAACTTTCACAAGTGAAATTTTTCCGAACGATGAAACACAAGAAATGACTGTATATATCCGCAATAAATCTTTAATGGACTATGCGGAAAAATGTATAAATCATTTCAATTCAATGCCTGATGATATGATTGACGAAATATGCCGGAGAATAATAAAAAACTTACAATTTATAGGTGCAGATTTTGAACTTTCAGAGTTTGAAAACGTAAGGGATATTTTAAATTACTGCTGGTTTACTTCAATGACGGTTGATGTTCCCGAAGATGACGGAATATCCTATATAATCGAGGGCGAAGGCGAATGGGGCGAGGTTGTCGGATTTGTCATAAAAAATGGTAGTATTTCATATGTCGGTGACGATTATTATAATTAAAGGAGAATAAAAAATGGAATTTAATATTGCACTTCTTAAAGGTGACGGCATAGGTCCTGAAATAGTGGACAGCACCGTTGCCGTACTTGAAAAGGTGGCTGAAAAATTCGGTCATAAGTTCAATTTCACACCATATTTAATAGGCGGTTGTGCATACGATGCTACAGGCGAACCGCTTCCGCAGGAAACGATTGACGGCTGTCTTGCAAGCGACAGTGTGCTTTTAGGTGCAGTAGGCGGTTACAAGTGGGACAACCTCGCTGGCGACAAACGTCCCGAAAAGGCTTTACTCGGAATCCGTTCTGCACTGGGACTTTTCACAAATCTCCGTCCGGCTAAACTCTATCCGGCATTGCGTTCGGCTTCGCCGCTTAAAGAGGAAATTGTCGGTGACGGTTTTGACCTTATGATTGTCCGTGAACTTACAGGCGGAATTTACTTTGGGGACAGAGGTTACAGACAGGGCAGATACGGCGAAGAAGCTTTTGATACAGAAGCCTACAGCGTTACCGAAATCGAACGTATAGGGCGTGTGGCATTTGAGACGGCTATGAAACGCAACAAGAAACTTTGCAGTATCGACAAGGCTAACGTTCTTGAAAGTTCACGTTTATGGAGAAAGACTATGCACGAACTTGCTGAACAGTATCCGGAAGTTGAATACAGCGATATGTTTGTGGACAATGCGGCAATGCAGTTGGTAAGAAATCCGCAGCAGTTTGATGTTATTGTAACTTCAAATATGTTCGGTGACATTCTCTCCGACGAAGCATCACAAATTACCGGTTCAATCGGAATGCTTGCATCTGCATCACTCGGAGCAGGTACAAGGGGTATGTATGAACCCATTCACGGCTCTGCACCTGACATCGCCGGACAGAATAAGGCTAATCCGATAGCTACAATACTTTCCGGAGCTATGATGCTGAGATATTCTTTCGGACTTTCGGACGAGGCAGACGCTATTGAAAAAGCTGTTGACAAAGTTCTCAATGACGGTTATCGTACTGCCGACCTTATGGGCAATGCAGAGGGTACGCCGCTTAGCTGTACCGAAATGACAGCAAAAGTATTAGAGGCATTACAATAATGGACAGAAATTTACTTGACTGTAAGATGTTTTCAGTTACTGTTTTATGGGAGGTTACACAAGACCATACTGTAAACAGTCTCTGGAAACTCCTCGACGACTGGACGGAAAAGCCCATCAGCGAATTTATCGAACAGTATTCGACATTTATTGAAGCACTTTACAATCAGAATATAAACCTGAGCGAATATATTCTGAAAAAAGTCCTTGAGGACGAGAATTTCTATATAATCGGCAAGGCTCAGGGAAAAGTTTTTGACAGTTACATTGTTGAAGCTGTTGAAAACGAGCTGAAAGTATTTCAGGAACTTTCAAGACTTACTCCGGAAGATATAACAGCCGGTATTGATTATGACGGTTTTCTGCCACGCTGGAGAACGTCCGATATAGATTTTATTTCTGAATATCATAAGCGTCTTGAAAATATCGGAAAATACGGTTACGGAAAGTATTCGCAGAACAGAATGTTTATTATGAGGGACGGCGAGACAGTACCGGTAAAATATCCCGATACACAACGTCTTGACCACCTTTACGGCTACCAGAGAGAACGACAGGCGGTTATTGATAATACCCTTGCACTTCTTGACGGAAAACCAGCTCAGAACGTTCTTTTATACGGCGACGCAGGTACGGGAAAATCTTCTACTGTAAAAGCAATAGTCAACGAATATGCCGACAGGGGGTTACGCCTTATTGAGATAACTAAGGAACAGTTAAGGGATATTCCGAAAATTATTGATGACATAAGTCATAATCCGCTTAAATTCATAATTTTCATAGATGATTTGACTTTCACTGCTGGTGAGGACTGTTTCGGTTCTCTCAAGGCTATGCTGGAGGGTTCAGCTTCGGCACGGTCAGACAATATCGCCATTTATGCCACAAGCAACCGCCGTCATCTTGTCAAGGAGACTTTCTCCGAACGTGACGGCGACGACGTTCATCGCAATGACACTATGCAGGAACTTATTTCACTGTCGGCACGTTTCGGACTGCGTGTGAACTTCGGCAAGCCCGACAAAAAGGAGTTTGTGCGGATAGCAGGCGAACTTGCTAAACAGAAAGGTCTTGAATTTGACGAAAAGGACTTTGAAATGAAAGCGGAACGTTTTGCAATGGCTTCCGGAAACGGACGTTCACCACGAACTGCCAGACAGTTTGTTAATCAACTTATAAACGAGCAGAAACAGGAGGTATAAAAAAACAATGCTTACTCTTGATAAAATCTATCACGCAAGGTACGTACTTAAACAGGTTATAAGGGAGACTGATATAATACACGCTCCGAATATAAATCCCGAATCAGAAATTTATCTCAAAACAGAAAATCTTCAGATAACGGGTTCTTTCAAGGTACGTGGAGCGTACTATAAAATGTCACAGCTTTCGGACGAGGAAAAGCAGCGTGGTGTTATAGCGTGTTCAGCCGGAAACCACGCACAGGGAGTTGCGCTTGCCGCACAGAAAAACGGTATTCCGGCAATAATCTGTCTGCCGGACGGTGCGCCTATTTCAAAGGTTGAAGCAACAAAGAGTTACGGAGCAGAAGTATGTCTTGTAAAAGGCGTTTATGACGACGCATATGCCGAAGCCCTCAGACAGCGTGACGAAAAAGGTTATACATTCATACACCCGTTTGATGACGAAAACGTTATAGCCGGACAGGGTACAATCGGTCTTGAATTACTGGAACAGCTTCCGGAAATGGACGCTGTAATCGTTCCGGTAGGCGGCGGAGGACTTATTTCAGGCGTTGCGTATGCTATAAAGAGCCTTAACCCTGATATAAAGGTTTATGGTGTACAGGCTTCGGGTGCGCCGAGTATGTTCAATTCCGTACACGACCACAAAATCGAACGTCTTGAAAGTGTTTCGACAATTGCGGACGGCATAGCCGTAAAAGAACCAGGGGAAAATACTTTTAAATATGTTTCGGAGTACGTTGACGATATTGTTACAGTTACTGATGACGAAATTTCAGCGGCAATACTTGCGCTTATGGAAAAGCAGAAGCTTGTTACGGAGGGTGCAGGAGCTGTTTCAGTAGCGGCGGCAATGTTCAATAAAGTTCCGGTAAAGGGTAAGAAAGTAGTATGTTTGCTTTCGGGCGGAAATATTGATGTTACAATACTTTCGAGAGTAATCAAGCGTGGACTTCTTATGACTGGCAGAACCTGTTCACTTAACATTGAACTTATCGACAAGCCCGGACAGCTTTTAGGCGTATCAAGCATTATCGCTGAACACGGCGGCAATGTTATTTCTATTCACCACGAACGTGCTAACGAGGGTTCAGCAGTAAACGGCTGTTACTTGCGAATCGTACTTGAAACACGCAACTATAGTCATATTGACGAAATAAAGACCGCACTTAAAACAAACGGTTTTAAAATTGTCAACGAATAAACAGGAGGTTATAACAATGAAAAAAATTCATACTGAAAAAGCACCTGCCGCTGTAGGACCTTATTCACAGGCAGTTGTATCCGGCGGAATGGTGTATACTTCTGGACAGATTGCAATAAATCCGGCTACCAATGCTATCGAAGCTGTTACAATTGAGGAGCAGACAGAGCAGGTTATGCAGAATCTCGGAGCAGTTTTAGAAGCGGCTGGCTCGTCTTTTGAAAAGGCTGTAAAGACAACATGTTTCCTTGCTGATATGGGAGACTTTGCGGCATTCAACGGCATTTACGGAAAGTACTTCACATCACTGCCGGCAAGGAGCTGTGTTGCAGTAAAGACACTTCCGAAAAACGTCCTTGTTGAAGTGGAAGTCATTGCCGAAGTCAGCGAATAACCGGAGGTATATAATGAATGTACGTGATTTGCAGGGGGAAATCCTGCGGCTTAAAAAAGAAACAAATACGGTTATACTTGCGCACTGCTATCAGGCAAGGGAAATCGTTGAAATAGCGGACTTCACGGGTGACAGCTACAAACTCAGCGTTGACGCTAAAAACGCCAATGCAGAAAACATAATCTTCTGCGGAGTGCATTTCATGGCAGAGACTGCAAAAATCCTTGCACCGCAGAAACGTGTGTTTCTTGCCAACAGAAATGCCGGTTGTCCTATGGCAGAACAGATGGACGCTGAAATGATTTCTGCTTTGAAAGACAAAGACCCCGACAGAACAGTTGTAGCATATATCAATACAACGGCTTCACTTAAAACAGTATGCGATGTATGTGTTACGTCATCAAGTGCGTTGAAGATTGTAAGAGCGATTGACAATGACAAGATACTGTTTATACCGGACTGCAATTTGGGCGACTATGTAAAGAAAAGTATTCCGGAAAAGGATATAAAGCTTCTTAACGGCGGCTGTCCGACACACGCCGGAGTTACTGTAAAGGAAGTAAACAAGGCAAAGTCCGAACACCCCGAAGCACTGTTTCTAGTACACCCCGAATGCAGTCCGGCAGTAGTTGCGCTTGCCGACTATGTAGGGTCAACGTCCGGAATAATGGACTATGCTAAAAAGTCCGATGCGAAAGAGTTCATAATAGGCACGGAGACTTCAATAGCCGAACACCTGCAATATGACTGTCCGGAAAAGAAATTCTATCCGGTAACTAAAGATATAGTCTGCCACAATATGAAGATTACAACATTGCCGGACGTTTACAGCACTTTAAAGGGTATGGATAACGGAGAAGCGTTTGAAATCCTTATGGACGGTGAACTTATTTCAAAAGCCGGAAAGTGCATTGATGAAATGATAAGGCTCGGCGGCTGATGAAGAATCTGATTGAAAAGCTTTATAGTACCGGAAACCTTACTGACAGCGAGTTTCAGAGACTTATTGACAGTAATGAAGATTCGGGACTTCTTGCGGAGTACGCCGACAGAGTACGCAGAAAATATTATGGCAATAAAGTGTTTCTGCGTGGACTGATAGAAATTTCGAGTTATTGCAGAAACGATTGTCTTTATTGCGGAATACGCCGCAGCAACAGAAACGCCGGACGTTACCGTTTGAGCCGTAAAGAAATACTGTCCTGCTGTGAAACAGGCTATGAACTGGGTTTCCGGACATTTGTAATGCAGGGCGGTGAAGACTCTTATTTTACAGATGACTTTATGTGTTCTTTGATTTCGGATATAAAAAACACATACCCCGATTGTGCGGTAACTCTTTCGCTTGGGGAACGTTCATTTGAGAGTTACCGACGTATGAAAGATGCAGGGGCAGACCGTTATCTGCTGAGACACGAAACAGCGTCGGCGGAACTGTACGGGAAACTTCACCCGTCTGAAATGAGTTTTGAAAACCGTATGGAGTGTCTTTTCAACCTGAAGAAACTCGGCTATCAGGTCGGAGCAGGCTTTATGGTCGGAGTGCCTTTTCAGACAACGCAGGATATTATAAAAGACCTGCGGTTTTTGCAGGAACTCAAACCCCAGATGATTGGTATAGGAGCGTTCATACCGCATCACGATACGCCTTTTGCGAACGAAAAAGCCGGTACACTGGAACTTACCTTGCGGCTTCTGGGAATATTGCGGCTGATGTTTCCGAAAGTGCTGCTTCCGGCTACAACTGCATTGGGAACGATTGCGCCGGACGGTCGTGAAAGAGGTCTGAAAACCGGCTGCAACGTTGTAATGCCTAATCTGTCACCTGTAGATGTACGGAAAAAATACAGTCTTTACGACAACAAAATATGTACCGGAGAGGAAGCCGCTGAATGTGTGGCTTGTCTGCAACGCCGGATAGAATCAGTCGGCTATGAGATTTCGGCTGAACGTGGAGACGCATTATAAAAAAGGACAGTCCTTTAACGGGCTGTCCTTTTTGTTTGTATTAAGTCTGTATGCCGTTTTCAGAACCGTCATTGTCGGAAGAATCCGGCTGAGCCTGTACATCAGGCTGGGAAGACTGGTCTTCAGGATTTTCATAATAGTTCTGGGTGTCCTGATAACCTTGTGTATTCTGATATCCTTGACCATTGGGGGCATTGTTGTTTATATCAGTGTTGGGATTCTGAATGCCTGCCGGATTTTCAGAAACTGCCGTTCCTGAAACGGTAACTTTAATCTGTACTTCAACAGCAGGATTGTTGTCGAGTTTGAGTATAATGTAACATTCGCCTGCATTGACGGCTGTGATATTGCCGAGGTCGCTTACAGTAGCGATATTTGTATCTGAACTTGTCCAGATTTCGTTAGCTTCGGAAGAGCCGCTGGGGTAGCCGGAAATTATAGGCATTGTGCTTTCGCCTATATTGAGAACGACTTCACGGGTTGAAATCTGCACCTGAGCCGAGAGAGTGGGGTCGGCAGTAGGTATCGGGACAGTAGTTGTAGTAGGCGGTTCGGTAATCGGTTCAGTAGTGGTAGTTGTAGTGGTTGTTGTAGTTGTTGTTGAAGTTTTTTGTTTTTTAGGTTCAGTAGAACTGTCGGTGCAGGCATTGGCGATGAGTATGATAAAAATAAGTACGATTAATGCAATGACCGCAAGTGCGGCAAGCTGTCTGCGTCTGACAACCTGTTTAGTAACCTTTTTGCGTGGTTTTCCGGAATTATTGTTATCCATTTTCAGAAGTCCTTTCTTTGAATTGTGATACTTGACGGAAAGAAGTCCGCCTGATAAATATTTTTCATAGCAGAAGTTTCCACCATTTGTGCATGGCAGATGTCTTGAATACATTATAGCACAATGTGAAAGAAATGTCACGTACTTTTGAAAAAATTTCGCACATTGCCATATATTCACTATAATTTTTGTCATTTTTTGCCAAAAAAAACAAACAGATGTTCTTGACAGATACTTCGGGCAGGTGAAATTCAATTTTTTTACACAAGTAAATATTTTAAACCGTCCGGTTTGTATTTCAGAAGTTCCTGAAAAAATATCTTATAATATAAGAAGTGTACTATAAATAATACACTTCTTTTTGTTATATTATCTCCAGAATTCTATAAATTCGTGATAGCGGCTTGTAATTACCGGATAATCGTATTCTGAAAAAGTAAACGTGAAAATCTGCGGAACGTTGACAATAACAGCCGCAACTACTGAAAAAGCTATAAAGTACCTGAATAATTTTTTAAGGGTCTGATTTTGTGAGGTCTGATACAGGAAAAACAGTATTGCCAAAGCTCCCGTTACTATCTGCCATGAGAAGTCCGCAACGTAACGGACTGCATAACCGCTTTCCCATATTGAGAAGATTATTACAAGCGGCATTATCACACACGGAAGTCCCACAATTGCGGCGGCTCTTGACCGTGATTTTCTGTCCGGAAGTCTTTTCAATGCTTTTCCTGTGAGAAGATACCCGAAAACAGGTAATGCAAGCCATATTATACCACAAGTCTGTCCGGTATCCTTGAAGTAGTAGCCGTTAGCCTTGAAGTATGTGAACCATGTTTCAACATACGGATAATCGGCTTTTATGGTTGGTAACTGGAAAATATATCCAAAAAGTCCGATAAGCACAAACAGCGTATGGTATTCAGCGTCAACGAAGTCGTTGATTGTGAGGGAGTATTTTATACCGAAGTCAAGCGGTGAATCAAATCTCACATAGTTATACCACATCTGCACCGAACCTAAAATTACAAACGGTAGTAATGCACATACAAGATATTTTATACGGCGTTTTGGTATGGTCTGTATAATGTCCTCACTGTCGGCAACTTCGGCGGATTTTCTGAAACCTAAAGCATAGTACACGCACGCACATATTGAATATACTGCAAGCGTGGGTCTGCAAAGCACGGCAACCGCAAGAAACAGTGAAGCAAGTGTTACTTTCGGCAGTGAGGTTTTTCCGGTGCTTACAACGTTTGAAGAAATAAGGAAATAACTTCCCAGCGCAACAAATGCAAATCCTGACGAGATTGATATTTCATAGAAAAGCGGTCGTCCGGTACTGAACCATATTCCGCAGACCGTCATAATTATAAGCAGTCCTGCAATATAACAGCCGGACGGTATACGGCTGAACCAGCGTTGTATAATGGCATTATAGGTCAGGGCAAGGAATATTATTCCTATTATTGCAAAAATCATTACTGCAATATCGGTCGGGAAAAAGAATCCTGTAATTTTGTGGTACGGCAGAAACAGCAGTATAACAGGAGCTATTCCATAATAGGAGTAGTATTTTCCGTTGTAGAAAACATGGTCCCATGCAGATGAAACGCCTTCTGAATCACGTAGATTTTTGTCATAAGGGTCTTCTGCGGCAAGTAGGGATTCTGACGGTTCTTGAATAAGTGAAACTTGTTTCTTTTCAAAGGCAAGCACAAGTTCTTCTGAAATCTGGTTTCCGGATTTTTGCTTGAAATGGTCTTTTGAATCAGACGGAAGTCTTGCTATTGTCATTCCTACCGAAATACATATTGCTGTAACTGTAATTGCTTCCATAGCAATCAGACAGAATAATTTATTATCTTTGTAGTCCCTGTTGAACAATGTTGAAAATATTACAGCATAGACAAATGTTGCAGTTATCAGTATCAGAAACATTCTCAGTACGGATATTTCAAAAGGTACAGGAACATTGAGTTCAATGGACTCTATTGTAAATAAATCTTCTTTTTTTTCGTTGGTGAAATTGAACTGTAATTTATCAGTTTTTCCGGAGAGCAGAAAAACTATATATGATGTGGACGGATTATCAGTAACTACTTCAGCGTTGATAATTCCGTTGCGGTATACAGCGGAAGTCTCATCAGTTGCATCTACAGCGACTTTCAGTCTGTGCGGATTGACGCTTGATGAAGCTATATTTATACGTGCCGTGCCTACTTTCTGGTCAATGCCTGTAAACTCTATTTTAGCAGTTTCTTCGCCCTCAACTTTCAGATTTCCTGTTTCGGGTTCAGTGGCGGTATTTTCACTTGTTATAGTGCCTTTTGAAACAGGCAGCAACATACGTGTATAATCTCCCAGAAAAATCCGGTATGTCGGCATCTGGAATACAAACAGTTCAATAAGTGCGGTAACAACAAGTGTTTTTGCAAAAAATTTTACAGTACGTGATTGTATGCGTGTTCTTACGATGGCGATAATTTTTTCAAGCAGGAGTACAACTCCGATAACGGCGAATCCTCCGTGAAACTCTCCGAAATTAACAATCTTTGTAATATCGGCAAGTCCCATAAGCAGCGCAAATATCACACATATATTCGCAGAGAGGTCGGTTTTTGATTCAAAGAATTTTTTACGTGAAACTTTTTTGGGATTGGGATTATCGTCCGGTATTTTTATTGCAGCGGTTCTTATAAGTATCGCTGAAATTACGGTCATCATAAGAATTTCTGTTAAAAACAATATTTTAATCAGCATAAATAATTTGTCCTTTCCTGTGCAGAATATATGGGACAACTTTTTCTGATGCTGTCCCATAACAGTTTGTTAATTGTATTCACCAATCACTTCCCTGAGTGTACTGAAACACGAATTACGCAGATTTTTCCAGTCATCTTCGTTTCCGCCGTTTATCAGAAACGTATTGGAAATATTTTCGATAAGTCCGCCCGAACCGGACAGCCTGTCATCCATACCGCCGGCGTATTCAAATACCGGTGTAACTTGCAACGGGTCGGTAAATGACTGCAATGCATCATACTGTTCCTCTGTAATGTAGCTTTTTACAGTACCGTTTGAGGAAGTTTCCGGAATCAGTGCGTATTCCTTTGCCCCCTTTTTGTATTCTTCCAGACTGGCGGCGATTCTTTCACACTGAATATACGTTGCGACTGCATCGCCCTTTCTGGAGTTCTGGACAAGCATTTTGGCGTTGAAGTCGCACATAATATAACAGCCGTCCGCATCGGGGTACTTCGGCACGGGAACAACCATTAAATCCATTTCGGGATTCTGTACATTGGAAGTTCCCAATATCCAGCTGTCGTATGCAAAAAAAAGAGTATCAGTTGTATAATATTCGTACCAGTATGATGAGTAGAGTTTTTTAGCGGACATGTCCTGCATAAACAGTTCCGCTGTAGTGATACAGGGGTCGGTTATGTTATTGAAAAGTTTTCCGTTGCTGTTGTAATTTATAATTCTGCTTCCTGTTGAGTGAATCAGGGAATTTCCTAAATTGCCTCTTACAGCAGGTTTTCCGGTTTTTTTGGTGAACTTTTCTGAAAGTTCAAGAAACGTATTCCAGTCCCATTTGTCTTTTTTGTAAAGCTCGTAAGGGTCTTGCAGCTTGTTGTCTTTTATAATTTTCCTGCTGTACGTCATAACAACAGGGTCTGAGATTGAATATGGAATGACATAATGTTTATTTTTGTATTCAAGGGAGTCTATAACGTCTGTCATATCGTCCCATATGCCTTTTTCCATACCCATAGACCGGAAATACGGGTCAAGCGGCTGATACTGTTTAGTGAGTGCGCCTTTGGGAAATTCTCCTTGCTCATATTCAAACATATCCACTTCTTCGCCGGCAAGAATCATTGATGAAAGTGTTGTAAACCTGTTTCTTGCGGAAGTCTGTACATATTTTATTTTTCCGCCGAAAACGTCCTCAAAGAGCGCAACCGCTACCGAACGTTGTGCGCCTTCTTCCGGATTGAGGTCGTAGTCCGAAAGCCAGACTATTTCTGTACCGTGAATATCAATCGGTTCTTCGGGTTCAGGCGGTTCGACGGACTCTGTCGGGTTTGTCTGTGATGATATTTCCGGTATTTCTGATACAATGGTTTCCGTTGATTCTCCGGCAGAAGTCGGTTCTACAGAAAGCCTCCCCGCTGTATGGTCTGAGTCTGAACTGCACGAAACTGCTGAAGTCATTACTGATATTACGGCAATAATTCCTGTAAGCATTTTCCTTGGGTTATTCATTTTCGGAATCTCCTTTTATTTTTCGGTAAAACTATTTTAATTATACATTATAGTCCGACAATGTGTCAAGTATTTTGTGAAATGCGGAATTCTGAAAAGAAATTTTCTGAAAAGACTTGATTTTTCTGAAAAGGTGTGATATAATAAGTTATGGTAATAGCTGACCCCAAAGACCGGAAATTTCCGGTCTTTCGTATTATTTGACTGCCATGGAAAGTATTTTCTCTCGCCTGAGAAAATATTTTCGTGAAATCTGACATAATTCAACAATGAAGTATGTGCGGATTCTACAGAACTTACAGCGGTTTAATCCAATTAAAGGAGATGATTTTTATGAAATTCAAGAAATTCGGTGCTACTGAACAAAAAGTATATGACCTTATCAGACCCATAACCGATGAACTGGGATACTATCTCTGGGATGTGTGTTATGAAAAGGAAGGTGCAGTATGGTATCTCCGAATATTCATTGACAGCGATGATGGTATTACCATTGAGGACTGCGAAAGAGCCAACGCTCCTATAAACGACATTATGGACGAAAAAGACCCGATTTCACAAAGCTATACACTTGAAGTGGGTTCGGCAGGTCTTGAAAGGGAACTGCTCAAAGAAGAACATTTTGAAGTATGCGAGGGCGATAAAGTCAGAATACGTTTTATAAGAAGCGTTGACGGCGAAAAAGAAGTTGTCGCAGTGCTTTCGGGTGCGGACAGGGACGGCGTTTCCGTTGTTATGGATGATGGAAGTGAAAAGAAATTTCCGCTTGCCGACATCGCATATGTGAAGCTTTACTTTGAAATCTGAGATTACAAAAAAATTATACTGGAGGAATATACAGACATGAACATTAATAATGGCTTTTTTGACGCTCTCAAATCTCTCGGAGAGGAAAACAGCGTTGAAACAGAGCTGCTTATCGAAAAAGTAAAATCGGCAATGCTTAAAGCTGCCAGAAAGGCTTATCCGCACAGCGAGGAGCGTATCAAAGTCGATATTGACCCGCTGACAAAGAAGTTTGCAATGTACATTGAACAGGAAATTATTGATGATTACCCGATTGACGAAAACGAAATCAACATTGACGTTGCAAGAACTATTGACCCCAACGCTTATATAGGCGGTAAGATTCTTAAGGAGATTGATATTTCAAAACTTGGCAGAATGGCGGCACTTTCCGCTAAACAGTCCATAAAGGGCGACCTCAGGGAAATCAACCGTGAACAGATGTTAAGCCGTTTTGAGTCAAAGGAACACGAATGTATTACAGCAAAAATTTCTCAGGTTGACCAGAACAGAGGTACAGTTACCGTTGAATATGACGGCACTGAACTGTATCTTTTCAAGAACGAGCAGATACCGGGAGAAGTGCTTGAAGTGGGAAAGCCGGTAAAAGTATATATCACCAGTATTGTAGGAAAGACAAAAAAACCTATTGTAAAGATTTCCCGTACCCACAAGGATTTGGTAAAAAGACTCTTTGAACAGGAAGTTCCCGAAATTTATGACGGCACTGTTGAAGTAAAGGGTATTTCCCGTGAAGCAGGCGCAAGAACCAAAATGGCTGTATGGTCAAGAGACCCCAACGTTGACGCTGTAGGAGCTTGTATCGGTACAAAGCGTTCAAGAATAAAGGCAGTTGTTGATGAACTTAATCAGGAAAAAATTGATATTATTCTCTGGAGTGACGTTCCGGAACAGTACATTTCAAAGGCACTTGCACCGGCTGAAGTACTCCGTACAATCATCACATCGGACGAAGAAAAAGCATGTACTGTTATAGTACCGAATAACCAGTTGTCACTTGCAATAGGCAACAAGGGTCAGAATGCCAAGCTTGCCGCAAAACTTACGGGTTACAAAATCGACATCAAACCGCAGTTTGATACGGACAATCAGGAAGCTCCCGAATTAAGTCAGGATTTCAAGGTTGAAAAAGCCGTTTCCGAACCGGAAGTTACAGAGGAAACTCCGGCAGTTGAAATACCGGCAGAAGCACCGGAGACGGAAAACGCTGCTCCGGCAGAGGAATGAGTTATGAAACCAAAAAAGATTCCCATGAGAATGTGTGTCGGTTGCAGGGAAATGAAACCTAAAAAAGACCTTATCCGTGTGGTGAAGTCTCCGGAGGGTGAAATAAGCCTTGATTTTACCGGAAAGAAATCCGGACGAGGTGCATATATTTGCCGTAGTGCCGAATGTTTCGGCAAGGCAAGAAAGGCACGCTGTTTGGAAAAAGCGTTTTCATGCAGGATAGACGATAGTATTTATGAGGTGATGGCAGATGAACTCCAGAAAAACAGCTAATCTGCTTACTATGTGCATCAGGGCAGGCAGGACGGTAAAAGGTTTTGACAGTGCGTGCGATGCCGTTAAAAACGGTACAGCGTATTGTATTCTTACAGCTTCTGATGCGTCTGAAAAAACCGTCAAGGAAATCGGATTCATATGCGGAAAGTATTCCGTACCTGTGTTAAGAACGGAACTTTCCAAAGACGAAATGGCGCATCTCTGCGGAAAAGTCACGGCAGTAATTGCCGTATGCGACAAAGGGTTTGCGGACGGTTTTTCAAAAATAAACACCTGAAATTTACGTCATTGTTATATAAACAACAGCCGTATATCCGTACGGCACAATTAACTGGAGGTATTGAGCCTATGATGAAAAAAATCAAAATCAGTGATGCTTCAAAGGATTTTAACGTTTCTGTACAGGAAATCGTTGATTTCTTCGCAACAAAGGACAACAAGAAAAGAAGTGTGTCAAGCAGTCTGAATGAAGCCGAAATGAATCTTTTACTTGAACACTACTCCAAAAAACATGAAGTAAAGAACTTCAATGATTACTACGGTTCAAAGAACGATGAAAAACCCGTCAGAAAAGACGAATCAAGACAGGAAAAGAAGAACTCCGGCAAAAAGAACGACAGAAATTCAAAGCAGTCCAGAAAGAACGACAAAAAACCGGAAGAAAAGAAATCTGAAACAGCTGCAAAGAAACCCGAAGCAGTTGTAAAGAAATCCGAAACAGTTGTAAAGAAATCCGAAACAGTTGTTGAAACCAGACAGGCAGAGAATGTTAATTCAAATCAGCAGCCGAAGCCCAAGACCGGAAAGAAGAATGACAAAAACAAGTCGCAGGCTAAGGCGCAGGACAGGGGCGAACGCTCAAAATTCAATGCAGCGTTCAGTTCGGAGACTGCTCAGACTTCCACGCAGCGCAGGACAGTTGATACAAGGGGCAGTTATGTTGACCTTGACAAGTACAACGAACGTTATGAACAGATTGCGCCGACAAACAAGCACAAGAATGACAATTATTCTTCAAAGAAACAGAAGATTAACCAGAAGTCCGCACAACGTGCAAGACAGCAGTACTCCAGAAAGGAAACAGAAACAGAAAAGCTTAAAAGACTTGAACTCGAAAGAGCAAGAAAACAACAGCTTAAAGTTATGATTCCGGACTCTATAACAGTCAGCGAACTTGCGGCACGTCTTAAAGTTACTGCTACCGAAGTTATAAAGAAACTTATGGGACTCGGTATTATGGCTACCATAAATCAGGAAGTTGATTTTGATACAGCGTCACTTGTTGCGGACGAACTCGGTGCAAAGGTTGAAAAGGAAGTTATTGTGACAATCGAAGAACGTCTTATAGATGACAGTGATGATGATGATACAAACCTTGAGCCACGTTGTCCGGTAGTGGTTGTAATGGGACACGTTGACCATGGTAAGACTTCAATCCTTGACAGAATCAGAAACGCCCACGTTGCCGCAGGTGAAGCAGGCGGTATTACTCAGCATATCGGCGCATATCAGGTTAAAGTAAACGGTCAGGACATAACATTCCTTGACACTCCCGGACACGAAGCTTTTACATCTATGCGTGCAAGAGGTGCTGACATTACTGATATTGCTATACTTGTAGTAGCCGCCGACGACGGTATTATGCCCCAGACAGTCGAGTCAATCAACCACGCCAAAGCCGCCGGAGTTTCAATTATAGTCGCTATAAACAAGATGGACAAAGAAGGCGCAAATCCCGACCGTATCAAGGAAGAACTTACAAAGTATGATATAGTCTGCGAGGAGTGGGGCGGCGACGTTATCTGCGTACCGGTTTCCGCAAAGACCGGCGAGGGTATTGACGAACTTCTTGAAAACGTACTTCTTGTTGCGGAAGTAAAGGAACTGAAAGCAAATCCGGAAAGACTTGCAAAGGGTACTGTAATTGAAGCTCGACTTGACAAAGGCAGAGGACCTATCGCAACGCTTCTTGTACAGAACGGCACATTGAAACAGGGCGATGTGCTTATTGCAGGAACAGCGGTCGGCAGAGTAAGAGTTATGACCAATTACAAGGGCAGAACAGTTAAATCAGCAGGACCGTCAGTGCCTGTTGAAATCACGGGTCTTGCAGAAGTTCCGAGTGCAGGAGATATATTCAACGCCGTAGAGGACGAGAGACTTGCAAGAGAACTCGTTGACAAAAGAAAACACGAAGCTAAACAGGAACAGTTCAACGCTTACAGAAAAGTTACTCTTGACAACCTTTTCAGTCAGATTGCAGAGGGCGAAATAAAAGAACTTCCGATTATCGTCAAGGCTGACGTACAGGGTTCTGTTGAAGCCGTGAAGCAGTCACTTGAAAAGCTGTCCAACAACGAAGTAAGGGTACGTGTTATCCACGGAGCTGTCGGTGCTGTAAAAGAAAGTGATGTTATGCTTGCAAACGCTTCAAACGCTATTATTGTAGGCTTCAACGTAAGACCAGACCCCGTAGCTGCTGAAAATGCAGTCCGTGACGGTGTTGACATACGTCTGTACAGAATCATTTACGACGCTATCGAGGAAATAACTACTGCTATGAAAGGTATGCTTGCTCCTAAGTTCCGTGAAGTCGAGCTGGGTCGTGCAGAAGTACGTCAGGTATACAAGATTTCCAACGTCGGAATGGTTGCGGGAAGCTATGTTCTCAGCGGCAAGGTGACAAGAGGCTGTCAGATACGTGTTGTCCGTGACGGAATTATTATTGCTGACGACAAAATCGCAGGTCTTAAACGTTTCAAGGACGATGCCAAGGAAGTCGCAGACGGTTACGAGTGCGGAATAAGTCTTGATAAGTTCAGCGATGTTAAAGAAGGCGATATATTCGAGGCATATATTGTCGAGGAATACCGTGAGGAATGATATAAATTCAACGTTCAGAGTGTACCGGCTTCAAAAGGGCTGGTATGCTCTGAAATAATCCCTGAACGGACGGCGCATAATGCGGATATGATTAAGTATTATTACAGATACTATGAATGACAGGAATACGGACAGACAGTAAAAATATTAAAGTAAATATGATTTACAGAAAGGACTGCAATGGCAAATTTTAAAAACAGCCGTATGGCAGAAGATATAAAAAGAGAAATGACGGCTATACTTCGGGAACTGAAAGACCCCCGCATAGACAAGATGCTTACAATAGTAAGGGCGGACTTGTCGGGGGATATGTCTGTATGCAAGATATATGTATCAAGTTTTGAGGGTATGGAAAAAACCAGAGAATCCGTCAAAGGTCTTACAAGTGCGTGCGGATTTATAAAACGTGAACTTTTTCACCGTCTGAAAATGCGCAAAGCACCGGAACTTACTTTCATAGCGGACAACTCCATAGAAAGAAGTGCCGAAATAAGCAGGAAATTAAACGATTTACTGAACTGATAACCGAAAAAGAGGTGTATTTTAATGTATATAGGTTTCAGCGAAGCGGAGACTTTTATTCGCAACTGTAAGGACGCAGTTATAATTACTCACCGCAATCCGGACGGCGACTGTACCGGAGCAGGATTTGCAATGAAAGAAATTCTGAAACAACTGGGAATAAGAAGCAGGGTTGTATGCCATGACGTTTTCCCAAAAAGATATGATTTTCTTACAGGAGACGCAGAAGATGAAGATTTTGAGCCGCAGACGATAATTGCAGTTGACGTTGCTGACAAAAAACTCATGGGTAAATATGAGGAAATTTATGGTGATAAGGTTCAGTTGTGCATAGACCATCATGTGTCCAACAGAAATTATGCCGAAAAGACTTTACTGAGGGCAGATGCAGCCGCAGCATGTGAGGTTATTTATGACCTTGCAAAATTCATGGGTCTTAAACTTACAAAGCATTGTATTGAATGTCTGTATACAGGAATCGCAACAGATTCAGGCTGTTTCAGATTTGCATGTACAACTCCGCACACTCACGAGGTTGCCGCAGAAATGATGAGAGAATACAGTGATATAAACTTCACGAAAATAAACAGGAATATGTTTGATGTGAAGTCAGCCGGCAGAATAAGGCTTGAAAGCAGACTTAACGATATGATTGAAACCTATATTTACGGCAAACTCTGCATAATTGCCGTAACAAAAGATATTATGGAAGAACTCGGCGTTAGTGAAGATGAACTTGAGGGATTTGCGCCGCTTACAATCCAGTACGAAAATGCCGAAGTAGGAATATTTATCCGTCAGCGTGCAGACGATTATAAATGTTCGTTCCGTTCGGCAGACAAAGTGAACGTTTCAGAGATATGCGAAACGCTCGGCGGAGGCGGTCACGAAAAGGCAGCCGGCTGCAATCTCAGCGGAGACCTTGAAGATATAAAGAAACAGCTTATTGCGGCTGTTTGCAGGGCTTTATGATGAACGGTATACTATGCATAAACAAACCGCAGGATTTTACATCGTTTGATGTAGTGGCGAAACTTCGTGGAATACTCGGAATGAAACGTCTCGGACACTCCGGAACACTTGACCCTATGGCAACGGGTGTATTACCTGTTTTTGTCGGAACGGCAACAAAGGCTTGCGACATTATGCCCGATAATTCAAAAAGTTATCGGGCAGGATTCCGGCTGGGACAGACTTCCGATACGCAGGACGTTACAGGAAAAATCCTTACGGTTTCCGACAAGTCCGTGAGTCGTGACAGTATACTGGAAATCCTGCCTGAATTGACCGGAAATATAATGCAGCTTCCGCCTATGTACTCGGCAGTGCAGATCAACGGCAAAAGGCTTTATGATTTGGCAAGGCAGGGAATAGAAGTTGAACGTCAGCCCCGTGAAATAGAAGTAAACAGTTTAAAACTTTCCGTATATGACGAAGATACACGGACAGGTTTTCTTGAAATAGACTGCGGAAAAGGTACTTATATCCGTACAATAATAAACGATATAGGCGAAAAATTAGGCTGCGGCGGTATAATGACTTCACTTGTAAGGACTTCCGCAAGCGGTTTTACACTGGACGACTGTTACACTTTTGAACAGATTCAACAAGCTCGTGACGAAAACCGTCTTGAAAACCTTATACTTCCGATTGAGAGGGTGTTTAATTCCCTGCCGAAACTCCGTCTTGGTGAAGTACAGACCAGACTTTACAGAAACGGCGTTAAACTTGATTTGTCAAGAATACACAACATAAAAACAGACTGTAATTTATATTCCGTATATGGATTTGACGGGGCTTTTATCGGGACGGCACTTGCGGAACACGAAAACGGCGTACTTCGTATCGGAAAGAATCTTGCGTGAGGTGAAAAAATGACAACAATTACGCTGAATGACAGAATATCCCAAAAAACCGCCGTTGCTGCGGGGATATTCGACGGATTTCACTGCGGTCACGGACTTGTTATCCGTGAAGCCTGCAACTACGGACTTATTCCGGCGGTGTTCACTTTCCGGAGCGAGTCCGTAAAGTTCAAACATGGCAAACCTTTTGAATATATATACACGAACAGTCAGAAACTTCACTGTTTTGAAAAAGCAGGAGTAGAATATGTATTGTCTCCGGATTTTGACGAAATAAAGGATATGACAGGTGAGGAATTTGCGGAAAAAGTACTTTGCGGTTCAATGAACGCCGGAACGGTAGTATGCGGAGACAATTTCCGTTTCGGAAAAAACGCCTCATGCAGTGTTGATGAACTGAAAGTATTCGGTGAAAAATACGGCTTTTCAGTTGAAGCCGTAAAACTGCGTGAAAATGATTTTTCCTCTGAAAAGTTCCGCACTATGCTGAAAAACGGCGAACTCAGTGAAAAAAGTCCGTATATTCTTTACGGCGAAGTCGTTCACGGTAAACAGATAGGCAGGACGATAAATTTTCCGACACTCAACCAGAATTACGCTGACGGACAGCTTGTCCCGAAATACGGTGTATATTTTACACGTACCCGAGTTGATGGTACATTATACAATTCCATAACAAACGTTGGTATAAAGCCGACGATTGTCGGAAAACGCACACCGCTTGCGGAAACCCATATACTGGACTTTTCGGGCGACCTGTACGGCAGGAATATTGAAGTTGAGTTCTGTAAATTTATCCGTCCTGAAATGAAGTTTCCGTCAGTTGACGAACTCAGAAAACAGATTTCGGAAGATATAGCCGCAGTGCGTTCTTTTATGTGATATTCGCAGTATTTTCACGGTGCTGTCACAAAAAAAGACTATTATTATATTTGTCTGAAAAAACAATAAAACTGTTTCATGGAGGGAATTTAATGATTGAGGTTAAGAACCTTAGCAAGAAATACGGCGACAAACAAGCCGTTAAAAACATAAGCTTCAAAGTAGAGCAGGGCGAAATTTTAGGATTTCTTGGACCTAACGGCGCAGGTAAGTCAACAACTATGAATATGCTGACCGGATATATTTCGTCTACTTCCGGACAGGTACTCGTGAATGGTGTGGATATATTTGAAGACCCTAAGAAAGCTAAATCTTTTATAGGGTATCTGCCCGAAATTCCGCCGCTTTATATTGATATGACAATCGACGCATATCTCAGTTTCGTATATGATTTGAAAAAATGTAAACTTCCACGCAAAGCGCACCTCAAAGACGTATGCGACCTTTGCAAAATTACAGATGTGAGACACCGTATAATCAAGAACCTTTCAAAAGGCTACCGCCAGAGAGTGGGTCTTGCTCAGGCACTGATAAACAATCCGCCTGTACTCATTCTGGACGAGCCTACAGTAGGTCTTGACCCGAATCAGATTATTGAAATACGTACTCTTATAAAAAAACTCGGCAAACGTCATACAGTTATATTGTCATCTCATATACTTCCGGAAATACAGGCGGTATGTGACAGGATAATAATTATCAACAAAGGAGAAGTTGCCGCTGACGGTACAGCAGACGAAATCGCCAGACAGCTTACAAATGAACATAAAATGACGCTCCGTATCGAGGGTACTACAAAGACGGCTGCCGACAAGGACGAAATTGTAAAAGCTATAAAGTCGCTTAAAGGCATAAAATACGTCCGTGCCGATATGGAACGTGAACGGGGTATTTATGATTATGACGTTGAAGCCGACGAAAATACGGATATACGCCGTGCATTGAATGAGCTTTGCAGACAGAAAGGCTGGAATATACTGATGCTTCAATTGTCGGATTTGACCCTTGAGGACATATTCCTGAAAATCACTATGGGCGATAATGACATAAAGCTTGAACCCAACGAAAGACCACGCATTAATATAAAGTTTGATGAAGAAGACTCAGAAGAAGATGTTGAAGAAAACGCTGAAGAAGAAGACAATGATGACAATAACGGAGGTAACGACTGATGGGTGCAATTTACAGGCGTGAAATGAACGCATTTTTCATATCCGGAGTAGCTTATGTATTTCTGTTTGTATTCTATCTGCTTTCGGGATATTTCTTTTATGCCGGAGTAATAGGTTCGGGCAGGACTGATATGTCACCGGTATTCAGCAATATGTTTATAATAATACTTTTCCTGATACCTATTCTTACAATGAGACTTCTCAGCGAAGAAAAGAAAAACAAGACAGACCAAGGATTATTAACCGCTCCGGTCGGACTGTGGGACATAGTTTTAGGTAAATATTTCGCCGCACTCACACTGTTTATCATTGCGGAAAGCGTTGTGTTTATCTATGCAGGAATCCTTGCATATCTGGGCGATGTTGTATTATCAACACTTTTAGGCAACTATTTCGCCATGCTGTTTCTGGGCGGTGCGTTCATAGCAGTCGGAATTTTTATTTCCTCGCTTACCGAAAACCAGATGGCGTCTGCCGTTGCAAGTATGCTCGCACTTTTCGTGCTGTATCTGTTTGACTCATTCGCCGCCAACATATCAAACGAAAATATCAGTAAAGTTATAACTTCACTTTCGTTCTATTCAAGGTATATCGAATTTACGCAGGGAATATTCAGTCTTCCGAGCGTGGTATTTTTCCTCAGTGCTGCGTTTCTGTTCAACTTCTTTACTGTAAGAGTTCTGGACAAAAGACGCTGGGGTTAATTTACAGAAAGGGGAGTTTTCAGATGAGTAACAAAGAAACTGCAAATACAGCAGAAAACAGTCCGAAGAAAAAAAAGAACCTGAAAAAATTCAAATATGGTTCAATGTCTGCGGTGGTGATAGCTCTTGTAATAGTGCTGGTGATTATTCTCAACCTAATATGCAGTATGCTCGCAAAGCGTTCGCCGTTGAAAATAGACCTCACGGCAGACAACAGATATGAAATCAGTGAGGAATCTGTTGAGGCTATAAAGAATTTGAAAGGTGACGTTGAAATTACAGTCACATTTCCAAAGAGTGACTTTGCATCAATGGGAGCATACTATCAGCAGATGTATGCTTACTACGGAATGAACGTTGAAACACCTTATGAAATGATACCGTCAATACTCGAAAACTACGAAATGTACGCCAAGCAGGGCAGCGGCAGTATTAAGGTACAGTATGTTGACATGAACAAAGACCCTGATATTATTTCAAAGTACAGAAATTTCTATAACAATGACATTCCGGAAGGAAGTATAATAGTATTTTCCGGAAACGGCGACAACGGTCGTGTAAAGGTTATCAGCCGTGAACAGATTATAAGTATGATTAAGCCCGCAAACACAAGTACTCAGACGGCTGTTACTATGACTTTCGTAGGCGAAAGTACACTGACTTCCGCAATAATGAACGTTACAGATGCCAATCCCATAAAAACCGGATTTATTTCAATGATGAACGGTGCTTCTTTATCCGGACAGGGCTATGACATTATGACAGAGGAATTTATGTCTTTCCTTGAAAAGAACGGTTACGACTGTACCGAAATTGATATAGCGACTGACTCAATCAGTCCGGAAGAATATGACTTTTTGGTACTGCCTATGCCGGCAGTAGATTTCAGTGCTGACATTATCGGAAAATTAGGCGATTTCCTCTACAACGACGGAAACTATCAGCGCAATATGCTCTATATTCCGAGCCTCTATGTAGGCGAACTGCCGAATATTTCGGAGTTCCTTGCGGACTGGAGTATTGAAGTTGAGGAAAACGTTGTACTTGATGACACAAACTGGATTGAAACATATATTTTTAACCAGAATATAAACAAGAACATAAATATAAAAGTTGAAATAAACGATACGGATTCAGTGGGCAGTCTGCCTAATGAAACGCTTCCGATAGTAGCACCGGCAACAAAGAAACTCAATATTCTTACAAAAAATAACGACAGTGTGGCAACGTCCGTACTGAAATCAATGGAGACTTCATTTGACCAGGACAGCGAAGCAAAAGGCGCAAGAGATACGGCGATAGTTTCCGTAAAGGAAACAAGTGCAGGTCTGGACAGATATTCAAGTCATCTGCTTGTACTGGGAAGCTCATATATGATTTCAGACACGCTTCTGACACAGACCAACGCTTTCAATAACGCCAACGTTATTATAGGAATGCTCAACACTATGACCGGTAAGGAAACTTCTGCGGTAATTCCGGACAAGGCACTCCAGCAGGCACTTATAACGCCGACTGCCGCCGAAATGAACGGTATAAGAATATTTGTACTGTATGCAATACCGGTGATAGTTGCGGCAATTGGAATAGTTGTATTCGTAAGGAGAAAGAACCGATGAATAAAACTGCTAAAAGTATTGTAGGACTTGGTGCGGCTGTTATCGTGCTGGGCGGAGGTCTGGCGGCACTTATGCTTACAGAACCAAAAGACACCGAAAACAGCGAAAGCGTATCAACTTCCGAAGAATCATCAGAAGTTTACGGTTCAGGCATACAGTTACTGAAAGACGAAAAAACAGAAAACGGTGAGGGACTTGTAAAGTCCGTCACTGTTACAAACAGCTCGGATAAACTGCTTGTCACAATGGACAAAGCACCGACAGAAGATTCAGCAGCAACCTACACCCTTACAGACTATAAGGACATTTCGCTTGATACGGCACTTGTCGGCACTCTTGCAAACAATGCCACACATATGGTAACGGGTTCGATAGTTGACGAGGACTGCCAGAACCTTGCAAAATTCGGACTTGACAAACCAAAGGCAGAAGTTGAAGTTAAATTCCAGACGGGTACAGTAAAGAAGTTCAGGGTTGGGGACGAAGCTCCGGCAAATTCCGAAACCTATGTAATGCTTGACGGTGAAAATACTGTATATACTGTTGCGACATCATATGTTGCGAATTACAGTAAAACATTGTATGATTTTATTGAAATGACTATGCTTGCCGAACCTCCGGAAGAAAGTTATCCTAAAATAAACAGCCTCAGAATTGAACGTGAAGATATTGACTATGATATTTACCTTGAATACGACAAAAGCAGTGATGACGGAAAATATTCCGGCGGTACATCTGCAACTCACGTTATGGTTGAACCTACTGACGCATATCTTACTGTTGAGCGTTCGGAAGCTGTTACAAACGGAATGTTCGGACTGCGTGCCAGCGGAATATATGCCGTTCACTTCAATGAATCAAAGATTGCGGAAACCGGACTGAAAGAGCCGTTCTGCCGTGTGACTATGGACTGCGATGACGGTAATAATTATGTGCTTCTGTTAAGCGAGCCTTTCACGGACGACAACAATAAAAAATGCTGTTATGCGATGTTTGAGGACGGAAATGTTATATACATTGTCGATATCGAAAATGCAAAATGGTGTACAATAATGCCGATTGACATAACGTCCAGAATAATGATTGGTTCGTATGTATGGAATATCACTGACCTGACTGTCAAGACAGCTGATACTACAGAAAAGTTCGTTATAGAGGCTAAGGACAAGAATGCTGAAAATACAAAAGCTGAGGATTTCAATGTTACCAAAAACGGCACGGCTTTCGACAGTGAACGTTACAGACAGTTTTACGGTTTCCTTATAAGTGCGTCGGCTGAGGAGTTTGCACTTGATGCGGAAATACCCGATACTGCACCCGTTGCAAGCGTTGAATATACCGACAGCTATATGAAAAAGACAATAAAAATAGAGTTTTACGACAATACGGCAATGACAGCATTGATTGCAGTTGACGGCAAAAGCAAGTATATCTGTTCAAAGTCATACGTTGACACTCTTGTTGAAAACGTTAAAAGAATCGGAACAGGGGAGGATTATATCACGACCTGGAAATAATATTATTTAAGGAGGATATTTTATGAATGAAAAATTTTACATCTACAAAGGTTATCCGCTTGTCAGATGTCGGAATACTATTTACTACGGCTATATGTCAGACGAATATGTGATAATGATGAATATACTTTCCACACGAAAAATCGGTGATGATGAGGTTTCCGGAAAAATAAAGGTTATTCAGATGTCCACCGACCCGAACCTTGATCCGTTGAAAGCCTGCGTCCGCAACAGAGAATGCGAGGGGCTTTATGAAGCACTTGACACGGCGAGGGTCTGGCTTGAAAAATCGCTCAATAAATAAAAAATATCCCGAAACCATAAGTGTAATGCTCATATAGAAGTTTTAGCCATAGTATTTTTGATTATAAGTCCAAAATACTATGGCGTTTCTATTGACATAACAATTTTTATGATGTATAATCTTATTAAAATGAATCGGAATTTAATATAATTAGGCGGTGACAGAA
>CAMWRL010000004.1 GCA_947176685.1 uncultured Ruminococcus sp.
GGTTACGGGGGCTGTATCTTCTGTAATGGCGGAAGCGGTTACTTCACTGACGGAAGTTTGTCAGTCACCGGACAGCTTGACAAGGAAATCAGACGTATTCAGAATAAATATGGCAGTGTTCCGGTAGTGGCGTACTTTCAGGCAAACACCAACACTTATGCACCGGCTGACAGGTTGAGGGAGATATATTATTCTGTTCTGGAGCGTCCGGAAGTGTGTGGTATTTCAGTCGGGACAAGGGCTGACTGCTTACCGGAAGACGTTCTTGACCTGTTGAGTGAAGTCAACCGCAAAACCAGTCTTACTGTTGAACTGGGTATGCAGACGGTTCACGGGGAGACTATTGAAAAAATCAACCGCTGTTGCAGTCACGGGGAATTTCTTTCGGGATATTACAGCCTTAAACGCCGTAATATACGTACGTGCGTTCATATAATAAACGGTCTTCCGGACGAAACACCGGAGATGATGATTGAGACAGCCCGACAGCTTGCGGAAATGTGTCCCGAAGCGGTAAAAATACAGATGCTTCACGTAATAAAGAATACGCCCCTTGAAAAGCTCTACAGAGACGGTAAAGTCAGTATGCTTTCAAGGGACGAATATATTGATATTGTTGTAAGGCAACTGGAAATCCTGCCGCCTGAAACCGTAATAGAACGCATTACCGGAGACGGCGACAAGTCTGAATTAGTCGCTCCGTTGTGGAGTACGGACAAGATTTCAGTACTGGGCGGAATAGACAAACGTCTTGCGGAGCTTGACAGCTGGCAGGGAAAATATTATGTAAAGTCAAATCTTGTCAAATCATACGATTCTATAATATCTGTCAGACATTCGGAATAGTTGCTTGCAGTAGCCCAGCCGTCTTCTTTTATCAGACGGCAGGCAGTGCGATAGTCTTTTTCCCATATGAGGTTGGAATAACGTTCATAGCCCGTAATGAAGTCATAATAACCCCTGATTCCCTCTTCAAACGAATGGTATACCCGAAAGTCCCCGTCCATATGAATCAGTATGCCGTCTATTTCCTCGCCCGTCCGGAGTGTGACCTTTTCGCCCGTGTAAGTGCTGTCGGCTCTCATTCCGAAAAAGTTGTAATATAATGCCGATAACTCACTTTCGCCCCAGCCGGATTCAAGTATAGCCTGTGCGGTTGTCATACTTGGAAGTATTCCGTACTTACTGTAGTTTTTCTGTGCGGCACTGCCGACCTGTTCAATGAAGTCAAGCTGTTTCCTGCTTAAACCGTAGGTCTGTACTTCGGGTTGTTTTTCGTGCCGGAAACACCCCGCTGTTATGCATATCATAAGCACTGTCACTATTATGACTGCTGTTATTATTTTTGTTATGGGATTTATTTTTCTGGTCATCAGATATAACGCACCGTTTCAGAAATTTCCTTGTACCGGCTGTGCATTGCAAGGGGTTCTGAATCCTCAGCAGGATAGCCCATAGGCATAAGCAATACTGCCCGTTCATTTTCGGGGAGATTCATTTCTTTTTCAAGGCGTGACGGCGAAAAATAGTTAACCCAGCAGGTACCCACACCAAGTTCCCATGCCTGAAGCATTATATGCGTTGCAACTATTGAAACGTCCTGCACTCCGGAGTGTACTCCGTTTTCAAGGGGATTTTTCCAGTCTTCTTCCGAGTTGTATGTGAAAAGCAGTACAGTCTTAGCTCCGAAAATGCACTTGCTAATCTGATTGAGGAGTGCTATTTTTTCGGGACTGGTAACTACATAAATTCTCTGCGGCTGATAGTTGCAGCCCGTAGGAGCAACGTTTCCGGCAGTAAGGATTTTTTCCATAATGTCCTGTTCAATGGGCTTGTCAAGAAACTTCCTGACTGAGTATCTTTCCTTTGCGAGTTCTGAAAAATTCATAGTTATTCCTCCTGTATGATGTTGTTTTTTATAGCAAATACCGCAAGCTGTGTACGGTCTTTGAGATTGAGCTTTTCAAGCATTCGGGAAATATTGTTGCGTACTGTACCCTCTGCAAGAAAAAGCTTTGAGGATATTTCCGAGTTGCTGAAACCGTCACATATAAGACGCAGTATATCCATTTCACGGTCTGTCAGACTGAAATCAGCGGACTGCACCGGAGCTTTTATAACTGTACGGAATATGTTCCGGCTGAATACCGCAACGCCTTCTGCGACTGCCTTTATGGAGCTTATAATCTGACTGCTGTCCATTTCCTTGAGGATATAACCGTCAGCACCGCTTGCAACCGCCTTGTCGACAGTTTCCTTGTCGTCGAAAGTAGTAAGTACCAGTACACGTATATCGCTGAACGACTGTTTGATTTTCTGAGTGCCGTAACCGCCGTCATATTCTGACATTCTCATATCCATTAAAACTACGTCCGGACGCAGCCTGATACATAACTCGTAAGCTTCCAGACCGTTGCAAGCTTCACCGACTACCGATATTTCCGCAGACTGCGACAATACCGATTTGAGACCGTCCCTTATTATCGGAATGTCATCAACTATTATTACTTTTATTATCGTGCTTCACCTCTTTTCAGGAACAGTACAGATTATTGAATATCAACGGCAGGGAATTTTTATGATTACCGAAAAGCCCTCTCCGCTTACCGCAGAAAACCTCACGTTGCCGCCTAACTTTTCGGTACGGGAACGTATACCGGACAGTCCGCCGTGTTCGGAAATGCTTTCACAGCCCTTGCCGTTGTCGAGGATATACAATTCAAGACGGTCTGAAAGGAACTTTATTATAACGTCAATGCGGTCTGCTCCGGAGTACCTCACGGCATTTGTCAAGGCTTCACGGCAGTTATCGTAAACTTCACGTATACAGAAATCAAAACGTCCGTCATCGTCCCCCTGTACGCACAAATCAACTTTAATTCCTCTCATAGCTTCGGTTACAGTTCTGACCGCCTGAGTTACGGACTTCATAAAATTATCTTCCCTCAGATTATTTATTGAACACCTCAACTGCGTTATACCGCTTCGGGATAGCCCGTCCAGTTCCCTGACGTATTGCAGTACGGTTTCAGTATCGGAACTGGATTTCTGCATTTCGGCTTCAATAACTCTTGACAACGAGCTTATCATAGTAAACGTATGTCCGGCAGAGTCGTGTATTTCCTGAGCTATACGGCTTCTTTCCTTTTCAATACTCAGACGGTGATACTCAGTGACATCACTGACAGTTACGATTTCCGCAACACATCTGCCGTTACTGCCGCAATGGGAACGCCTGAAACTCAGATATTTGTCATTGAGAAGTATTTCCGGCGAGCCTTTCGGGAAGTCCGTACCCTCTGGAATATTTTCTCTTATGAAGTTGTTCCGGTAGGAGACTTTACCGTCCGGAGTATATATTATAACTCCGGTATCAATGTTGTCAATAATGTCTTTCATAGCTATGGAGTTTATATCAAGAAATCCGTACCGTCCCAGAGCTATAAGAATCATTATACTTGAAAACGCAAAGAATAACGGAGTAAGTTCAAAACCTGTATCAATAGCCTTTGTGACGGTAAGGGTATTTACGGCAAGCGGTACAGCCGCTGAAAGTATCAGTAATACTGCCTGTCTGGTTATATGACCATAAAGCCGAGCCTGTCTGAATGATATTGCAGCTATCGCCGATATTATGCAGACATAATATATTATCTGGTATATATAGAAACCTACAGCATATTCCACTCCGTCCGCATTGAATGAACGATAATACAAATGCGTTATCGGGTCAGTTACAACAACAGCCGCCGCCGACAGCGACACCAACGGAAGCAGCCGAAATAATTTTTTGCCGGACAGGTTGGTATACTCCGCCGAAAACATAAGCCAGTACGGTGCAAAACAGCTTATACCGATATTTCCAATAGTATAGCTTATGCGCTTCTGTCCGGAAGTGACAGAGAATATTATAAGCAGCTGCGAAATCAGCCATAGTATTATTGAGACCTGACATACAGCAAAAAGTCTTGTCATACGGTTGGAGTTGCCTTTTCGTGTAATCCACCACAAAGAAAAAGTCATTCCGGCAAATCCGGCAAGCAGAAGTATTACTGAAATTATTTTATCAATTATGCGAATCATCTCCCAAAACAATCCGGCGTTTCAGTTAAATTATACACTGTACGCCGGATTATGTCAAGTATTATTATTTTCTGTGGGATAAAAATTTATCTGTCATTTCCAGTCTGCGAAAATATCAGACAGTTTTTTGCCGTTCTTTTTGAAGTACTCGTTTACAGCGGCAACTGCTATGAAAAGTATTCCTGCTATGAACAGGTATGCCCACCATTCAAGTCTTTCAAAGTAAGTTGTTCCTGCCCAGAGGGTTATTACAACTATTGCCAGTGACGATATTCTGAACCATTTCAGATTCTTTGCAGTAAACGATATTACCAGTACGACAGCTATTACCGCAAGTCCGAATATAGTATTCATAGCCTGACTGTAGTCCATAATATCCCATACCAGTCCTGCAAACGCAAGTATGAATATAGTTTCTGAAAGGAATTTCGAGACTTTCGGGGAGTTTTTCCATATATACCTATAGGCAGCTCCCATAAGGGTAATTATCGCAAGAGTTATTTTACTGTCAATGATTTCGGAATCCGGCAGTAAAAACGGTCTGTTGAGCATTGCAAGCATAGTCAGAAATGACGATATTGAAAGTACCCAGTTTGCAAACGTGCGGTTAGTTTTACGGCGTACGAGGTTTGCGAAAAATACCGCCGCTGTCATAAGTGCCAGAAATATATTACCCTCAAAGTAAGTGAATACAAGCAATGCTGACGGCATTATTATATCGCACTTTGTTGTACATTCGGACTTCTTAATAAGTTTGTCTTTGAAAAAAATCCTTGCAAGAATCATCATTCCGCAGAATACAGCAAACATTTTATAATTGCTAATTTCAAGCTGGACGGCAACGGCTGTAAATCCGCCGACTGAAAACATACCAGTCCAGTTATTCGGCATAAGACAAGATACTGCTGTATGAAAAAAACATATCATCATCAATAAAAATATATTTTGCGGTATGTCAAACGCCATAAGCATTAAAGATATTCCGGCAGCAAGCATATTTGCATAAAGTACGGTACGGGAATTTTTCTTCGGAAAAAAGCGCATCAGCAGTATGGTTGACAGACACATAGAAACCGCAAATATATTAAATGCAGTATAACTGCTGCGGAGTAAGGCAATTATAAACGGAAGTATCGGTGAAGCCAGTCCGGAGATAACCTGTGCGGTTTTGCTTTTTGAAAATGCATATGACATAATAAGTCCGGACAGTATCACGGGAATGGCAAGTGCTGTATTATCATCAAGAGTTGCCGCAAATACAGCACTCCACACTGCAAACCCAAGAGTAAGAAGTTCAGAGAATTTATTTCTGAGACAGGGAATAAATCTGTTTGCAGAATATACGGCAAGCATTATTCCGGAAAATATCATTATTTCAGTATCATCCGTCTTTGCTTCGGAGCATAGCATAAAAGTTACCCATACGCTTACAACGCTTTGCAATCCTTTAAGAACAGAGCTTTTAAGATATATTCCGTAGCCGATAAGCTGAATCAGCGTCACAAACACAATAAAGTATGCTGTACCGTCCGGAACTACAGTTTTATCAACCGCCCATATAAGCGCAAGTATGGAAAATATTACCATAGACATTCCGGCGGACTTTTTTATAACTTCGTTGAAGATTGTACCGAATACAAGCCATACTGCCATAAAGGTCTGCAGCAATACCATTATTATGGCGAAAGTATCATATCCGTCCGAAATCTGTCCGGCAAGGAATATGACCGTTGCAGTCAGCGACATACACGACAGATATTTGAAAGCCGTTATATCAGAAAGTTTACTTTGGGCAAATGCTGCTCCTGCTACTATGAGCGCACTCAGTGCATACAACATACAACAGCCGTCACCGTCTACGGAAAGCCATTCCCCGAAAAGTTCATAGTAACCTGCTGTGATGTTCGTTACGGCAAGGAGTATTATTCCGATTACTCCGAAAGCCGAAGCCGTGCCGTCAAGTTTAAGGAACTTCCTGAACACAACGCCTGCTCCGTACATCACGCCGGAAACCGCAAGCATTATAAATACTCTGCCTGCTGGAGAAGTGTTCACCCAGCCGGCACACCCGAACGCTATTCCGGACAGTACTATGAAAACCGTTCCGATTATGAACATTATTTCCGAACCGCTGAATTTGCGGACAGGCTTTTTTTCCCTGAAAGTCTCCTCAGCGGATTCGCCGGAACTGCCCTTGATTTTCCGGACAATCCATATTATGAATTTTATAATCACAATCAGTGCCGCTATAGGCAGTACTACAAAAATAAGAAAAAGCAATAAAATAAGTTCGTTCATATAATCACGTCCTTTCTATGGAATATTATACCACAAGTCAGGAGTAATTTGAAGATGTCATCTGTCACATTATGAGTGACATTTGTCACTATTTTTTACGGCTGACGGAAATTCCTTTCATAGCCTTTTCAACCTTGTCTGAATCTGCATTTGCATAAATCTGGGTAGAGGTCATATCCTTATGTCCTAAAATGTCTTTCATCACGCTGAGGTCAACGCCCTTGCGGTACATAATAGTTGCGGCAGTATGGCGGAGTTTGTTCGGACTAAGACCCTTGTCCCCGAAACCCGCATTTTCCATACGTTTTTTAACTATCTGTTCTATCCAGCGTCCGGTAAGTCTCTTGCCGCCTTTTCCCACGAAAACAGCGTGACGGTCATAACGTTTCCCCTCGAAAAACTTTTCCTTGAAGTCCTTGTATTCATCAAGGGCTTCCATACACGCCTTATTGAAATATATCGTCCTTGTGGTATTTTTTTCCCTTACGGTAACAGTACCGTCCGGCTTGATGTCGTGGTCGTTGAGGCGCACAAGCTCACTAAGACGAATACCGCAGTTTATGAGTATAACAAGTATACAGTAATCACGTTCACTGTTCTGCCCGTCTATTGAGTTCAGAAGCGTTATACAGTCGTTTTCGCTCATAAATTTCGGCGGTTCTTTTTTTATAGCCGGAAGTTCCAGTTTTTCGGTCGGGTCATCTTCAATTGCCCCTGTCGTTACGCAAAGATACCGGAAAAACATTCTCAATACTGTTGAACGCCTTGTTACAGTTCTGGGACTGTTGTTTCTGGTGATTTTCAGATAATCAATGTATCTGTATATATCATCAATATTTATGCTGTTCAGAAAATCAACGTCTATGTCCATTACCGGAATAGTGTCTATCTTCTGCACGGGACTGCCCTGACCTTTAATGAACTTCATATATCTGAAAAACATCATCAAATCCCTGTAATAGTTGTAAACAGTCTGTTCGCTGGATTTCTTTACTTTTTCGCAGTAGTCCAGAAAGCCCCTCAGTTCCCTGAAGCATAAATCCGCCTGTATTTCAAACATTGTCATCACTCCTTTTTTATATTATACAGCATTCCGGACTTAAATTCAACAGATATGCAAAAATACCGGATAAAAATATTATCCGGTATCTTACATTATTGAATATTCTCACCAATCCAGAATGTTGCAGCAGTAGTTGTTGTAGTAGTTGTAGTTGTTGTAGTAATTGCTGTTGTTTCGTCAATGGCGGAAGTAGTAGTCGGAACAGTGGTTGTAGTACCGATAGTAGTAGTAGTTTCGGTGTCCGTATCGTAATATGTTGTAGTAGTTGTTGTTGTCGTTGCAGTTTCTGTTGTTTCTAACGTTGCTGTAGAGGTCGGGAAAGTTTCAGAACCTTCAAAGCCTGAAGTTGTAGTAGAAGTCCAGAACGGGAAATCAGTAGTAGATGTAGAGAAAATCCACGCCGAAGTTGTTGTAGTAGTCCAGAACGGCGGTGTTGTATTGGTGTGCAGCGTTGTAGAGGTGGTTGTTGTAGTACGTGGCGGCGTTGTAGTGGTGCGTGACGTTGTAGAAGTGGTTGTTGTAGTACGTGGCGGCGTTGTGGTAGTGCGTGACGGTAATGTAGTAGTATAAATTTCGGGAATATCAGTGGTTACGGTAGTATGGACGATTTCTGAAGTAGTTGAATATATTTCCTGTGTATGATTTTCTGTTGTGACAACAGGTATTTCAGTACGGGGTTTTTCCGAAGTTACTGCTCCGGCAACGGTTTTTGTAACAGTTGTTTCATTATTGGTCTGAGCAGTCGGGACGGTTTCAGAAATTGAGCCAGAATTTTCAATAACAGCTTCGGTAACGGTCATTCGGGTTGCAGTAGTAGTGGTAGTTCCGGAAGTTTCTGAGGGTTCAGTAACAATTATGACATCGGGATTGTCCGAACTGAAAAAAGATTCAAATGCGTCTCTGATTGCGTTGTTGTTCCAGATACCCACGCCAAAAAGCATAACTATACAGAAACTCAGTGCTACAGCAGCGTGGCGGCGTATAACGGCACGTTTTCTTTTCTTTTCGGCAAGATACCTGTCACGGCGTTCAAAAACGCTTTCAGCAACTTCTTTATATGACTTCATATTTAAAACCCTCCTTTTCCAGCTCTGATTTAAGCGACTGCTTTGCTCTGTAAAGAAGATTTTCCACTTGTCTTTTAGTCTTGTGCATAATCTTAGCCGTTTCAGCGTTATTGAAATCTTCAAAGAAAACAAGGTACAATACCTGCCTGTAGTCAGGACTGAGCTTTTGCAGTGCCTTATGAAGGGTTATTTTCTGTTCTTCCCTGAGATACTCTTTTTCAATGCATTCCTCGTCGGCAAGGTTTGTATACTCGTCTATGGGAGTATCGGAAAACCTTGACCTTTTACGGAGACTGTCAATAGCGGCGTTCCTGCCTATTGAGTAAAGCCACGTTTTGAAAGAGCTTCTCCCTGAAAAGCGTGGTTTTTTTGTGACGAGCTTAAAGAAAGTATCTTCCATAACTTCCTCTGCCATAACGATATTACCAGTTATTCCGCTGAGGTAAAGTATAAGTCCGTCCTTATAGTCACGGATTATTTCAACCATTCCCTCGTCATCACCGTCAAGAAAACGACTGTAACTTATTTCGCCGTTATCCATAGTTCCCCCTCTCTGAAAGAACTGCCTTATTTTCTTTCTATATCTGTTTGACGTACAGAAACGGCAATTCTCTCACTTTTTTTTACAATCCGTTACATTTCCGAAAGAATCTGTCTGAAAGTCTCCATACTCGACCTGACCGCAATAGTTTCTTCCGTCCGAAGACATTCGGCAACAGCAGACATAATTATATCTTTATCTTCACGCCTTACCATTTCCGAAAGAACGTTTGCCACCATACAACGTATATGATAATTTCCGCTTTTCATAAAAGCAAGTATTTCCGTCAATACCTTTGCATAGCCCAGACGATATATTCCGGCATAACAGTTCAGCCGGCATCTTTCGGACTTTTCAGTACGCAGCACGCCGAACAGAAATTCAACAGCATTTCCGCAACAGCCATACAGACTGTAAATGACTTCTGCCAACGAAAATATTGCGTAACTTCTTGCGAGTTCGTCCGATTCGTTCGATACCGCTCTGTACAGAAGCTTTCCGGCACGTTTGCAGGGAAACGCCGACAAAGAGTCATAAGCTTCTGTTCTGACAAAAGCGTCATCATCATTGCAAAGGGCAACAAGCAGTTCAAGGGATTCTTCGTTGCGGAATCCTGCAAGCATACAGGCACATCTGCTCCGTACAAAGCTGTCATCATCTGTAACGTATTTCTTTATAACCGCAAACCGTTCACTGTCGGCAGATTCGGAATTTTCCAGCGAATCTATCAGACTGATTTTTTCTTTCGTAGTCATCAATAAATTCTCCTCTGAGTTGACGGACGACTTCCGGACAGTCTGCCGTCCATAGAAACGTCCACTCCGGACGCTCTTTCCATAGGCTGGATTATAACCGTTGCCGGACAGTTGGCAGCCCATTCAAACATATACGATTCTCCGGAACTCTGTCCGATAAAGTTACGCCACGAAACGTCCATTTTAACCGAGGGGTCTGAACCTACCCAGCAGACAACCGCATCGGGGTCAGCTTCAAGGGTTGAGCCGTTGTGTACGTTGCTGAGTACAAGCGGATTGCCGTCAACCAGCACTGCGACATATGCTTCACTGCCTTTTCCGGTAAGTGTGGACGTTGCGACACCTTTCTGGGAAATAACGCCCTGTCCCAGAAACCTTACACTATAATCGCATTCCCTTGTAAAGGCAAGTATATTTTCGCTTTCAACAGACAGAACCTCACCATTGCCGAGATGATAGACTACAACGTGTTGTTGGTTGTTGGCGTAATATGTAATGCTGTCTCCGCTGAACTCTACTTTCATAAGCGGAAGGTTTTCACCTGTAAACCGCCTTGCAAGCTGTCCCAGAAAAGCCCGTCCGGCGTTTTCCTGCGGACCAAGGATAACTTTGGTGAACTTGAAGTTTTTAGCACCGAAGCATTCGCCGCCTATAAAAGCACCGGCTTTGGTAAAAACGTAATCGCCTGCGCTTCCCTCGCAAGTAATCATAAGACATAATTCATTGAGAGTTTCAAACTTTATCATAAACAAATTCCTTTCATATAAGATTCACGCCGTACATTGCGCAAAAGCCTGCCAAATCCTTTGCAACTCCCGAACCTACGGCATTAAACTTCCATTCACCCTTGTAACGGTACAGTTCGCCCAGCACCATTGCAGTAACGTTGCTGTAGCATTCGTCAAGTATGAAGCGTGCGGTTTCAACGTTTCTGCTGTCAGTAATTCTTGCGTAAACGTCCGAAGTCATTCCGAAGTTAAGACCTTTTTCGACAGCTTCATAAATAGTAACCGAAAAAACTATTCTCTGCACTTCCGGACTGACTTTCCGGAAATCGACCGTCATAACAGCGTCATCATCTGTCTGACCGGAAGAATATTTCACACTTCCGTCAGGACTGGTTGTCTGACCGTAAAATATAAACCATTCGTCACCTAAAACCTTGCCGTCCGCACCGAGCATAAACGCCGAAGCGTCTGGTTCACAACGACCGTCAAGAATATCCCAGCCCAGAGAAATTTTTATGCCGAACGGGTCTGCAACCGGAATCTTCTGACCCTTTTTCAGAAATACATTTCCTGCCGGAAGATTCCGTTGTTTTTTAGGGGGTCTTGACGGTACTGCCGTAACTGTCCGGACAGGTACGGGCTGAGTGTTTGCCGCAACGGATTGAGTGCGTGGTGCAGAGGACTGAGTGCGTGCCGGAACTGCCGAAACGGGAGTTTTCCGGAAAGCGTCATTATTCAGTGTATTTTTGTCCAGACTTTGCCGGATATTCATAAAGCCACGTTTGTCCGCAAGGCTGCTGCGGTCAAGTGTGGCGGTTTTCTTCATTGGTATCTCAAAAGCCATTCAATATACCTCCTGTAATGTCATATTGATTATATCACAACACTGTAAAAAAGTCAATGCAACAAAAAGACCACAAAAAAATATTCTGCGGTCTGTTGAATCAGCATTCTATTTTAAGGAACTCTGTATTTCCTGAAACCTGAGTTTTACCGATACCAGCGGGCAGAAATATACAGTCGCCTTTTTTTACGAGGACTGAGTTTCCGGAATTTTCCATAACGCCCTGCCCCTCCGTGAAAAGCAATATCCGAAAAGTTTTGAGTTCAACAATGAAATCGTATTTTTTCCGGACAATTATTCTGTCTGCCGCAAAATATCCGCATCTGCACAAAGTCACGGCAGAGTATTCCAGACAGTCGTATATACCGGACGGCTTTATTTTTTCTGCCGGACAGAGTTTCATAACATCAAGGGCTTTTTCAAGATGCAGCTCCCTTTTATTGCCATTCCTGTCGGTGCGGTCGTAGTCATACACCCGATAGGTAACGTTTGAATTTTCCTGAATTTCAGCGATAACAGTTCCCCGACCGATTGCGTGGACTGTTCCTGACGGTATATAGAAAACATCTCCTTTATGGACTTCCTCATAATGGAGATAGTCAGTAATCACTCCGTCATAAACTGCACATCTGGCAGTCACGGGAGATATTGCCTTTTCAAAACCATATATAATTCCGGCGTTTTCGTCAGCTTCAAGGACATACCACATTTCAGTCTTGCCGTTCTGGTTTTCGTGAACACGGGCATAACTGTCATCGGGGTGAACCTGTACGGACAAGTCCTTTCCGGCATCAATGAACTTTACCAGCACCGGAAATTCCCCGTTGCTGTTGTGTCCGAGATATTCAGGATGTTCCGATATTACCTCATAAAGGGTTTTTCCGGTATGTTCTCCGGTTGTCACGACACTCAGTCCGTCAGGGTGTACGGAGCATTCCCACGTTTCAGAAATCCTTTCCATATCATAGTTCTTGCCGTAGTCCTGTATAAGCTTTGTGCCGCCCCATATATAGTCCTTTACAGCCGGACGGAGTTTCATTATATCCATTAAAAAATGCCCCTTTCAGAAAACCGGAAAAAATCTTTCTGTTTTACCTGTTGTTGCTACGGGCTTTCCTTGCATTTGCCCTGCGTTTATTTTCCTCGATTTTCTGGCGTAAAACTACAGCATTTGATTCTGCTGTCTTTCCGTTGTAGACGCACGACAACGAAATATCGTCTTCTGTTCCGAAATGCGTTCTTTTGGTGATGTTTTTGACAACGGACGATTCAAATACCGCCATATCATACAACTGACTTGCAATTATAGTATGGTAGTCCAGAAAATCATAATCACTGCCGAAAGACGTATACAGACCGTCAGTGGAGACAAATATCGCAAATATTTTTTTCTTGTCTGTATAGAAGTGACTGAACATTGTTGAAGCAGTTTTATTGCATATTGAAGCCGTTATATTAGCCGGATTGGATTCTTCATAGTCCATAATCATAGCGGCTTCGCCGTCTTCCATAACCGCAACCAGACTGCCGTCACCTATCTGGAAACCGAATGAAAAATTCCTGCCCATTACCGCCGCAACAAGAGTTGACCCGTAGTACGACTCAATCGGAATTTTGCTGAATTCATCTTCTGTAAACTGTTTCTTTTCGTCCGGTCTGACGGGGTTTTCAGAAAAGTGCTTCATAATTTTCTTATGCCACCTTGCAATGACCTGTTTTTCGATATTCTTTAAAATCATATCGTAGTTTTCTTTAAGTTCTTTTTCTATGCTTTCATAGTCGGAACAGAAACTGCTGACAGTTTCAACAGCGGCTTCAACCGCCATCTGCGAACCTATATGACTTCTGAAATGTTTTTTACTGCCGTGACCGTCCGCAACTACTGCTATTGAAAAATCCTCATATATCTTGTATGCCGAACTGTCCTGACAGACAATATTTTTCTTTACGTGGCTTGCACCGATTACTGAACGGCTGAACCCTTTGAACATATATATTCCTCACTTCCGTTATAAATGCGCCTTTACCTTGCCGAAATCTATTTCCAGTCCCTGCCATATCGGAAAACCTTTTCCGGAAGTAATTTCACGGTATACACCATCAGGCATTTTTACAGTCCACTTTTTTTCTGAAACGTTTTTTATACCCATAAGACCCTTCTGAATCTTATTTTCGACAAGTTCACCCGAAATGCTCAGAAAATCATCCGACTGCGGGTCTATCTCGCATTCAAAAATCTTTCCGCCTATGTATAAAGGCATACGGTAATTTCTGTTAGTGAACTGCATAGAAACAAACTTTATTCCGCATACGGGACAGGTAAATACCTCGTCTTCAGGTTTGCCAATCATTGAAATGAAATGGCTTTTTCCGCATACGCACGAAAGTATCTCAGACCTAAGACGTATGAATAAATTCTGCCATTCTTCAAAAGAAATACGTTTTTCGGGATTCCGTACGCCTTCCGTGAATGTCTGTATAAAAGCGTCCTTGATATACTGCGGATATTCTTTCCAGAACTTTATGACATTATCGTGGATACCTCTCAGCGGACGGTTGGAATTGTCATCGGGGTCGTAAATGAATACTGCTTCTGAACTGTAATGTTTTGAAAGCTGCTTTTCGTTAAGGCAGACGTCCATTATAGTTTTTTCTCCCTCAAAGGGGTCGCCCCTGAAAAGCAGCCGGAACAGAATTATTGCAAGCGAATATGTATTTGAATCAGCATCCGGCAGGCTGCCCATAAGTACTTCCGGAGCTTTATAGACCGACCGTATATTGATATCAAGGTCTTTGCCGTTGGGAGCTATCGTATCGCAGTCACTGACCAGTACTGCACCCGTATCGGTATTTATAAAGAAACTGCCCTCGCTGAGTCCCTGAAAACTCTTTCCGTCCCTGCTTATCTGACGAAAAGCGTTGACAATATTCAGTACTGCCATAACCATTGAATAAAGACTTGTAAAACGTACTTTTTTCTTTGCCAGCCGACCGGTACTGCTGTCATTTACAAGCTTGTAACCGTTCATAATATCAACGAAATATTCAAAACTATCGGGTTTATACTCCATAAAGTACCCAAAAGCTCCCGTTTTACTGTCAGTTTTGGTCATATATTCAGGCCATAGAAATTTATTATTCGGTGCGCCGTCTTTTATGTTGCGTCTGATATTTTCGTTTATTATATCAAGGTTTCTGACCTTTTCAGTATTATACCATTTAAGAGCCATTGTCCTGCCGTTGTACTGCACAAGGTAAACTGTACTTCGTCTGCCCTTGCCGATAACGCTCAGGACTTTGGCTTTACTTCCGAACTCTGTTTCAATTTCCTGTCCTGTCTGCGGTTCAAACATAATCTTCCTCTTTTCCAGTCTTTCAGACCAGTATTTTTTACTGCATAAATCACTTAAAGTATATTTTAACACTTATTTTTAATTTTGTCAAGAATGATTTTGTTTTTCTTGACAAAATCAGTGGGGAATGTTATAATGAAGTTCACTGCAACAGAAAGGATGATAATATGTCAGTAAAGGAAAATATTCTGAAAAAGCTTTCAGATATAGAAAAAGCTGAAAATATAAAGATACTTCACGCCATAGAGTCCGGAAGTCGTGCGTGGGGATTCGCTTCACCCGACAGCGACTATGATGTAAGATTCATATACGTCCGTCCCCGAAACGACTATCTTCATCTTGAAAAGACCCGTGACGTTATCGAATGGGAACTGAATGATACATATGATGTCAACGGCTGGGATATTACCAAAACTCTCCGGCTTCTCCACAACTCTAATCCCAACGCCTTTGAATGGCTTAATTCGCCGATAGTGTACCGTTCGGACGACATTATGAAAGAAATAATTACCGAATTATACGGATATTTTTCGTGCAGTTCGGGAATATGCCACTATATAAATATGGCACGGGCTAACTGCTATTACCTGAAAGCAGGAGATTTCAGACTGAAAAAATACTTTTATGTGATACGTCCGATACTGGCGTGTAAATGGATTCTTGAAAAAAACACACCGCCTCCGGTGGTTTTTCAGGAACTCATTGACAGCGTTGCCGAAAGCTACATAAAAGAGGCTATCGCTGAACTTATACGTATAAAGTCGGAAACTCCGGAAACCGGAAACGGTGAACATATTCCGGTACTTGACAGCTACATTGAAAGCACTATTCCGGAAATAAGAAAATACGCCGATACATTGCCTATAGACAAGACAGCGAACTGGTCGGCTCTGAATGGTATTTTCCTGAAAATTCTTGACAGATTCTCATAACCGTCAAAAAAATCTATATTATGGTTGACGCAAAAGAATTTTTTGCCGGATAAACAGAAAATTCCCCTGACTTCTGCGGTCGGGGGAATTTTTTTTATGATGTATGGGTCTTTCGGGTCAGGGTAAGCAATTATATGCTATATCAGAATAAACCGAGTTCATATTTCTGGTTGAGGATACGTGCAACACTCTGGTTAATCCTGTCTTCGGAAATCCCGCCGTTTTCAACCGCTTCGCAGACTGCGCTTACAGCTTCCTGCAAGTTCTGGGGCATAAGAATAATATCAATTCCCGCCTGCACCGACATAACAGCAGCTTCACCGGACGAATACACACCTGAAACAGTATTCATTTGCTGTGCATCCGTAACTGCTATACCGTCAAAACCAAGCTCGCCCCTGAGATATTCCGTAACGGCAGTATATGACAGGTCAGCCGGAAGATTATCTCCGAATCCGGTAACTATCTGGTGACTTACCATTACAAAGTCCACGCCGGATTCTATTCCCGTCCTAAATGGTACAAATTCACTTTCACGCAGCTGGTCAACGGTTCTGTCAATGATGACATATGAATCTTCGTGAGTATTGCCGTCTTCTGCACCCAGTCCGGGGAAATGCTTAAGCGTAGCACATACACCTGCGTCCTGAAGGCCCGTTGCAACACTGGTTGCCATATTTGCGACAACATTCGGGTCATCGCTGAATATACGGTCTCCGAGTTCGTTATAAGGATTTATATTTACATCCGCAACAGGTGCAAAGTCAAGGTTGAATCCGAGTGAGCGCAGGTCAGAACCGATTGTATAGCCGACAGTATAACCTTGTCCGGCATCGTTGGATTCGCCGTAGTAAGCCATATTATAGAAAGCTGTTGTGCCAAGTTTCTGGGCTGCACGGGCAACTGTACCGCCTTCTTCGTCAATTGCCGTAAAAATCCCTACTCCACAGGAATCCTTTGCATACTGCTGGACGTTTTCGAGCATACTTCTTGTCTGAGGCACTGAAACAAGATTATCCGCAAAGTATATTATTCCGCCTACCGGATATTCCGCAACAGCGTTTCTGGTAGCTTCGCCCGATGCGGTAGTCGGATATACTCCTGTAAGCTGTTCGGGCGTTACAATGAACATCTGACATACTTTTTCTTCAAGTGTCATCTGCTCCAGAAGTGCCTGCGGATTATCAGGTTTTGTAACAGTAGTTGTTGTGGTGGTCGTAGTAGTAGTTGTTGTTGTAGTTGTCGTGGTTGTTGTTTTTGCAGTCGTAGTTGTCTTGTTGGTTGTAGTTGTCTTGTTGGTTGCAGTTGTTTTTGTAGTTGCATTTGTCTTTGTGGTTGCAGTTGTCTTGGAAACGGTTCTTGTCGTAAGACCCGAAGTATTAAGTTCAGGATTCACAACTACAGTATGAGTCGTTCCCCGCTGAACATCAGGACTGTTATTTACTGCACCTGTAGTTGCTGCAACGTGTTGGACTGCCGGACGTACTGTTGAAGTGGTCATAACTTCCGGCAGACTTACGGTTGTACCTGCCGTTCTGGTTGCTGAAACCGTACCGCTTGCTGACGTAACAGTATTTCCGGTTGAAGTCTCTGTTGAAGTCTCCGTTGAAGTCTCTGTTGAAATATCCGTCTGAGCATCGGTTGTCTGTTCGCTCATAACCGGAATATCCTGCATATTCTGTACTACCTGTCCGCAGCCAGCAAGAGCCGTTGCCGCAAGAAGTACAGGAATTATTTTTCTGAAATTTTTCACGTTATGTTTACCCCCCTTGAAAATCTTTGTTTTATCTGTTGTCTACATTTTCCGGATAAAGGTCGTGATGGGACAGCCTTTCCCAAGCAAGTTTTTCCCATTTTGTATCGGGTCTGCCGTAGTTGCAGTACGGGTCAATTGAGATTCCGCCACGAGGAAGGAATTTTCCCCATACCTCTATGTACTTCGGATTCATAAGTTTTATGAGGTCTTTCATAATGATGTTTACACAGTCCTCATGGAAGTCCCCGTGGTTGCGGAAACTGAAAAGATAAAGCTTAAGCGACTTGCTCTCAACCATTTTTTTGTCCGGAATATATGAAATATATATAGTTGCAAAATCAGGCTGTCCCGTAATCGGACAGAGACTTGTAAACTCCGGACAGTTGAATTTTACAAAATAGTCATTGTCGGGGTGCTTGTTGTCGAAAGTTTCGAGTACTTCCGGAGAGTAATCAGAAGCATATTTTGTATTTTTGCTTCCGAGATTCTGTAAACCCTCGTCAGCACGGACGGGAGATTTTTCGGTTTGTGTTTCTTTTTCAGATTTTGGAAACGGCTTTTTTTCCTCATCGAAAAAATCAGCAGTGCCGGATTTTATTTCGCCGATTACCTCCTCAAACATCTTTTTCATTTCGTCACGGAAATTCATATCCATAATAATTCCTCCTGTTATTTTCTTATATTTGCTGTATAACGTATACGTTCAAGAGCTTCTGAAAATGCGTCTGCACCGCACATATCTTTCCATAGCGGACGCTTGCCGCAATATATATCTTCTTCCACAAAGTCGCATAACGCTTTAAAAGCATTGTATAACTTTTTCACGTCACCGACTCTGAAAAGTTTTTCTTCATCATAGTTGTAATACCCCTTTCCCCCAATACCGATAGTTGACCAGTAATTTGCATGTCTGTACTCGTATTCGTACTCCTCAGCACTCAAAGGCTCACCGGCTTGCCGGCAGTTTTCTGCCATAATGTCAACATCTTCCGGAATACTCGGTCTGTATATGCCTATGTCCGTCTCAACAAAAGCATAACTGTAACCGTTTTCACGGTCATCAATGTCTCCATTGTTGTGTTGTGCCAGAATCTCATATACTTTGTCTGTACTTTCCGCAAACGGATTTATGCCATATATTTCCGGCTGTAAAACGCCGTCCATCCCTCCCAGAAGCTCTATAAACTCAAGTTTATTATCCCTGTCAAAATCAAACCTGATTTCATTTTTGAAATAGTAATATGACGATTCAAATATATGCGGTTTGCCCAGAATACTTTCCACAATCTCTCTTGAACAGCCCAGTATTATTTTTTTGCTGTCAAGTTCAATGCCTTCAAGAGGTTTTATAATTACTTTCATTTGTATTTCCTTTCTGGTATATTTCAGCACAGTCTTCTATATAGTCGTGAACTATAAACCAGTCAAATTTCGGAGATACGATATAGAAATCCTGTAACCAGCCGTCAGTTTCGGACAGCACGGTTATAATCTCGTCAGGATAGCCCTCATAGATCCATCTTTCCGAAAGAATCAGAAATAATTTACTGTCGGTAACTATTTCGGTGCGGATTTTATTCAGATAGTCTTCCCAGCCGTCAGACTGAAAAAATCCTGCTATTATATGGTTTTCAAGATTTTTCCTTATATGTAAATTGTGATATTCAAGCCTTATCTTGTCAGTAACAAAATTTCTATAATCGCAGAAAGAATAATAAAACTTCTTTATTATGTCATAGTATTTTATTTTGGAGTACTCATAAAACCTGCTCCGGTCTATGTTTTCTTCCTTTATAATTTCCTCTATCTCGTCACGAATCCAGAAACGTATAGGTTTTCCATAGGTCTTTTCCTGCCAGTAAGGGTCTTTCCAGTCGTTCACATCATTTGCCATTTCAACCATAAGTCCCCCGAAAAATCAGCCGTCTGATACGGTTCTAAATAACCGTCAGTTATAGCCGTTCCCTCAATGCTGATATGTACCATTTCTCCGGAAACCTCCAGTATTTTAAGACTGTATTTTTCAAAAGGTTCGTGTTCGTAAATATAAAGCGTATCTTCTCTTTCGTCAGCCTCTTCCGGACTGTCAACCGAATATACTTCTCCAACAAGCTCGCTGATACCGGATTTACGTGTTTCGTGGTCGTTGATGTCAATAACCGGAGTGACTTCTTCACCGTTGAAAACTCCCTTTTCAAAGTCCATAAAAAACGATATAATTATAGTATCGTCATATTCGTCACTTTCGGAAACAATAATACCCGTACTGTTTATGCTGTCAAGTTCAAAGGTCGCTCCGCCTAAAGTAAGTTTTCCGTATTGTTTTTCCATAACAAATTCAATCCTCCTTTTTAACAGGGTGTCTTATAACTGTTTTGAGTTTGTTTATATCACATCTGCGGGGGTCACTGAGATATATTTCATGATGTAACCTTTTATCAGTAATATCCGGTTTGTAACCGTTTTTTCCGGCATACTCATGCATAAGATTTACCGTATCAGGTTCGCTGTCGTAAGAGCCTATATGCATACACTGTACACAAAGTCCCTCATTATACGTCATAAACTCAACCTTTGAAAAGTTCTGTTTTTTCTTTCGGGAGGCTTCTTTTAACGCCCATTCAAAGTCGTTTTTCGTCACAAAGTCCGGCAGTCTGATAACAGATATAAAATTCATTTCATCTTTTCTGCTGTAATCCATATAACCGCTGTTGTCCTGCCACCAGAAGCCCTCCAGCGGCGGAACAACGTACTCAAAGAAACCGTCTATTTTATGGTCTGTCCTGTAACTCATCTTAATTGTATATGCAACGCCGTACAGAAGTTCTATTGACTTTTTATATTCTCCGTTTTCATCATTGGGATTGCCTTTTCCTCTTACTGCGATATAATTCATTTCCGGAATTTCAATAATGTCAGGTTTTTTCCTGGGCATATAGAACTCTTTATATTCTTTCTTATAATCAAAAGCCATATTTATTCCCACACTCTTTTGTTAAAAAATTTTTATTCAGTTGTCTGCTCCTCGAATATTAATAAACTGTTTTCAATTGCAAGTCTGCCAGTCTCATATGGCTCACTGCTTTCTTCCAGCCACCACCCGTATGGAGATTTTTTCACATATAATTCATCGTTTTCTGAAAACAAGGTGTAATCATATTCTCCTCTGTCCCATAGACAATAGTTCTGCCCATTGCGATAATCACATACAATAATATGTTCATCACACATACCGTAACCAAACATAACAGACGAACATAACTCCGGAAATCCGTCATTATTAAGGTCAGTAAAAAATGCATTCAATACGGGCGTACCCTCAACTAAAACACTTTCTTTTCCGTCTGTATAAGCTGATATTCGGTCTGTCCAGATAAATTCAGTATCAGGAAAAACATCAAGTTTAATTTTTAATTCAAAATCTTCATTGAACGGAAACTCCTCTGCATCTGAATAGTCTGCCCACTGGTATACTTTGCTATTGTCAAAACTGTCCTGAACCTGTTTATTTTTGTCGCACGAAGCAACCAAACAGCATAACGATATAATTAAAATCAATATTCTGTAATTCATATCCCTTCATTCTTTATCACAAACGGCGGTTTATTTCATAAGAGGGTCTGTAACTCCATTAGCCTCGAAAGCCTTTATTCTGTCACGACAAGTTCCGCATACTCCGCAGGGTCTGTCGCCGCCCTCGTAACAACTCCACGTCATTTCGTAGGGTACGCCTAATTCAAGACCTTTCTTTATAACGTCCGCTTTGGTGAGGTTGACAAACGGCGCAATAATTTCAAGCTGTCTGCCGCTGCCCAGATATATAGCCCTGTTCATAGCGTCGTTGAAGTCTGCCGAACAGTCCGGATAAGCGTTGCCGGCGGCGTCATCACTGTGCGCTCCGTAATAGATTACTGAACATTCATTTGACAGCGCAACGCTTGCGGCTGACGACAGAAACAGTCCGTTTCTGAACGGCACGTATGTTGAAACGGGTTTGCCGTTGGTTTTTTCAAGCTGTTCGGCGTAGGTTTCCTGCGGTATATCGTCATCAGAACCGGACAGCAATGAGCAGTCCGAATCCGCAAATATCAACGCAAGGTCAAGTGTTTTCAGCTTTACGCCGTAGTAAGCGGCGATTTTTTCGGAACACTCAAGTTCCTTGTTGTGTTTCTGTCCATAGTAGACGGACAGGGCTATAACGTTTTCTGCTCCGTACCTGTCAACCGCCATTGCAAGACACGTTGAACTGTCTACTCCTCCGCTGAATAGTACAAGTGCTTTCATAAAAATTCTCCTTTCAGTCCCATATTCCGCAGTCAACAAGCATAATAGAATTATCTTTTATTGAAATAAATGTATGGTCGCCAAAATAGTAGCCTCCTATTTCAATATTCTCTGCTCCCGTCAGGTATGGAATAACTGAATTTACTTTACTCTCTGGAATATTATACATTTCGGCGTGACACTTTATTTCATTGATTAAATATTCTTCCGTAACTGCTTTCATACGGTATTCTTTATAAGTCATATAATCTGCATAGAAGTCTTTAGCCTGCGTCATATATTGCAAACGTTCGGAATACGGAATTTTCCAGAAATCCTGCTCCCATTCCTCACAATAAGCCATATACATCAGAACGGTCTGTACATATGCCTGTTCAAAATTATCCCTTACATAGTTTTCCGGAAAGTCATATATACTGACAAACATTCCGATAGGATATTTTTTAAACCAGTCGTAATACTTTGAATAGGTTTCAGTCCATTCAAGGTTAACTGCAATATCTTTGTAATAGTCATAATTGTTGACTATCTTTTTCAGAATATCAATATACATCAGTCAAGTAACTCCTGTAAATCTCTTTTTTCCCTGAACGCACCGCAATAAGTTCTTGTTTCGGTTTTCGACGATGCATTTCTTATACCTCTTGCGGTCATACAGCTATGCGAGCCGACTATTTTTACGCCCACATCTTCCGAACCGGTAGCCTCTGAAATAATCTCCGCTATATCCCTGCCAAGACGTTCCTGTAACTGTAGTCTTTTAGCCGCCATATCGCATATACGAGCAATCTTGCTCAGACCCAATACACGACCTTTCGGGACATATGCAACATTAACCGTCATATCGTACATCAACGCCATATGGTGTTCGCAGTAGCTGAAAACCGTTATATCTTTCATAACAACAGCCGTCTGCATACTGCTGTCGGCAGATTCAAAAGTTTTGCCGAACATCTGTGCTATTTCATGATTTGTATAGGAGATACCCTCAAAGACTTCCTCAAACATTCCGGCTACACGCCGTGGAGTTTCTTTCAGACCCTCACGGTCTGGATTTTCTCCGATAGCTTCCAGAAGTCCTCTGATATGATATTCAACAGCTTTTCTGTCCACTGGTCAAACCCCCTTTTTTTCCGGACTCCATATAAATTTGTGCATCTGAAGCTGTATCCGGACTTTGTTAAGATTTTTTTCTTTCATAAAGTCAACTATTTCTGCCGGAGTGATTTTTCCAAATACCGCACTGAAATACACTGTACACTTCCGGTCAAGTGAAAACTTCCGGATTATTTCAAGGGCTTTTTCCAAATCCTCACGGTTTCCGGCTACGAATTTAACAACGTCGTTTTCCGAAAGATAATCATAGTTTTCAGTAAGCATAAAGCTTTCCATATTACTGGACGGTAATTTATAATCAATTGTAAAATCCGGTCTGTAAGTGCTTTCACTTAAATTTTTTATGGAAATACTTCCGTTTGTTTCTATTTCAACGCGGTGACCGGACTGTATAAGCATTTCAACAAGACCACATATATCCGGCTGTAGCAAGGGTTCACCGCCCGTAAGAGTGACGTTTTTAATGCCTGTACTGTTTATGTACTCAGTGATTTCCTCTGCCGACATCATTTCAGCCGGACAACTGTCAGAATTTGCCCATTGCGTATCGCAGTATGTACACCGGAGATTGCATTTCCTGAATCTCACGAATACCGCAAGTTCTCCGGCTTTTTTTCCCTCTCCGTTTATGCTCACGAACTTTTCGGCTACAGGAAACATTATATATCCCCCCTGTAAGTTGCGCAGTTATCCGGAGTTTCATAAACTGTAACGTCCGTAATGCTGAACTTTCCGGAAAGTATACTATAAAAATATTCTGCGAAATTTTCGGCGGTAGGTCTGAAACCGACTTCAGTCAGCCGGAAATTTTCGTCATTTAATGCGGCAATAGTTGACGGTTTCAGGGAATCTTTTTCATAAATCAAAGTATGGTCAAAATCATCGGCAAGTTTACGGACTTCTTTTTTCAGGTCGCCGAAATCAACAAGCATACCCTTTTCAGTACCGGAATGCTGTAATTCCTGTCCCTGTATGCGTACTTCAACAACCCACCTGTGACCGTGGATATTTTTACACTTTCCGTCATATCCGGACAGGAAATGCGCCGAATCAAATGCAGCAGAAGTCTTGAGATAGTACATATAAACGCTCCTTTAAAGAAAAATGCAGCCGGAAAAAACCAACTGCATTATATAATCAAATTCAGTTTAAAATATAATGCCCGTAGTTTTGTTTATAGACAGGATGGTGCAAACGAACTGTCTTTCTGAACATTATACCATATACTTTCCGGAAAGTCAATACCGATTTTACAATTTGATACTGTTCCGGACAATTCCTCTGTCATATTATGCCCTGACTGGTTTTTCGTCCGCTTTATACAGGCATTTCAGTATTATCGGAGTTGCAACCGACGACACTATTATAAGCAGGATTACACAGACAAAATACTTTGAGTCAAGCATTCCGACCGACAATCCCTTTTGTGCAACTATCAATGCCACTTCGCCTCTTGTCATCATTCCGACACCGACTTTCAGACTGTCACGGAGATTATATTTCATAAGCTTTGCAGTAAGTCCACAGCCGATAACCTTGGTCAGCAGTGCGACAAGTACGAATCCTGCTGAAAATAAAATCAACTCCTTCGTGAATCCGCCGAGTTCAGTTTTAAGACCAATGCTTGCAAAAAATACAGGTCCGAAAAGCATATAGGAATTTATATCAACCTTACGGGCTATGTATTCGGAGTCGTTGAGACTGCAAAGAATAAGTCCTGCAACGTAAGCACCCGTAATATCGGCAATACCAAAAAACTCCTCCGCCGCAAACGCCATAAACATACACATAGCAAATCCAAGTATCGGGATTCTTCTCTGGTGAGGATATTTTTTGTCTATAATCCTGAAAATATAGTACATAAGGAATCCTATACCGAATGCAAACACTATAAAAAGTCCGGTACTTACAAGCACGTCGGACGGCTTTGAATCAGGATTTTTAAAGCCGATTACAAATGTAAGTACGATAATTCCTATAACGTCGTCAATAATTGCACTGCTGAGTATAAGTGTACCAATACTTTCCTTGATATGCCCGAGTTCTTTCAGGGTCTGGACTGTTATTCCGACCGAAGTCGCCGTCATAATCGTACCTATGAACACCGCACGGAAAAACTCTTCGCTTCCGACAGCCCCGAATCCATAGAAACAGCCATATAATACAGTACCTCCGGCAAGCGGCACGAATACGCCCACACAGGCTATAATCAATGCTTTCACACCGGTTTTAAGCAGATCTTTCATATTAGTCTCAAGTCCGGCAGAAAACATCAGCATTACAACGCCTATTTCCGACAGCAATGACAAGTAATCCGCACCCGCATAGTCCGCACCGCCCATAAGTCTCAGACAGCTTGGACCTATAATCAGACCTGCGACTATTTCCCCGACTACCTGCGGAGCTTTAAGCTTCTGCGCAAGTATGCCGAATACTTTGGCTGATACAACTATTATCGCCAAATCTCTGAAAAACGTTATTCTGTCCATAAAAAAACCTCTTCTTTCTGTAAATTTCTGTACCGCAGACTATTGTATCACTTTTATTGCCGGATTGCAAGCCCCAAACGGAATTTTTTCGGATTTCACTTGCAAAAAAAACGTCAGTATGTTATAATGAAGTGAGCTATGGAGGAAAATTTTTTAATCAGGGAGTGATTATATTTGCTTTTGACAATCACCTACAACGGACAGAATACGCAGGATTTAGGCTATCTGCTCCACAAAAATCCTTACAGACCTCAAGAGTTTGAACTAAACTCCGGTAAAGCCTACGTTTTTTATCCGGAAGTTTCCGACCACAAAACCACAATGGCGCTGCTGCTTGACATCAACCCCATTGACCTTGCAAAAGGCAAACAGGGTTCAAAAGACGGCGGTCTTTTTGACTACGTAAACGACCGTCCCTATACCGCAAGTTCATTTTTAAGCACGGCAATCACAAGAGTTTTCAACACCGCTATGAATGGTCGGTGCGACAAGAAACAGGAACTTGCTGACAGTCCGCTGGAGCTGTCGGCGCACATCTACGCCATTCAGGGCAAAGATGAGTTC
>CAMWRL010000005.1 GCA_947176685.1 uncultured Ruminococcus sp.
TAATGGCAATGGCACTAAGTATGAGTCTTGCATTATGTGCGTGTGCCGAAAAGAAACAGCCAACTGATGAGGTTTCCGAAGAACCCTCGACAGAACCTGTCACGGAAATCGAAACGCCTACCGAACCGCCTGCTCCTGAAAAGACCGTGCCGGAAAAGATACTTGAAAATATGACACTTAAACAGAAAGTATGTCAGATGTTCATTACAACGCCGGAACAGCTTTCAGGCTGGGACGTTGTTACGCTTTATGACGAGCTTGTTGAGGAGGGATTTAAAAACTATCCTATAGGCGGACTGATAATGTTTTCGGAAAACCTTGAAACTACTGAACAGACTGCACAATTGATTTCGGACGTTCAGGAGTGTGCGCTTGCAAACAGCGGTATAGGAATGTTTATGTCAGTTGACGAGGAGGGCGGCACGGTTGCAAGAGTTGCCGACGCTTTGGGTACGGCGGCTTTTGAAGATATGGTTGTCTACGGTCAGCAGAATGATACACATGTTTCCTATGAAATCGGCTACTCAATCGGTACTGACCTTAAAGCCCTCGGTTTCAATCTGGACTTTGCGCCTGTTGCGGACGTAAATATAAACGAAGCCAACGAACTTGGCGGACGTATATTCAGTACTGACCCCGACGTTGTAGCAAGTATGGCTTCAAACGTTGCAATCGGTCTCAAGGATGCCGGAGTGTACGCTACACTTAAACATTTCCCCGGACTTGGTGCTGCTGACGGAAATACACATACCGATAACAATGTTACTATAAATCGCTCCATTGAAGACCTGCGGGCGGCTGATTTCATACCGTTCAAGGAGGGCATAAAATCAGGTGCAGATTTTGTAATGGTAGGTCATCAGGTAATATCCGGAGTGGGTGACTGGCTGCCGTCCGACCTGTCCGATACCGTAGTTACTGAACTTTTAAGAAATGAACTTGGTTTTGACGGTATTATAATAACCGATTCCCATATGATGGACACTATTACACAAGTCTATACTTCTGCCGAAGCCGCTGTTATGGCTGTAAACGCTGGTGTGGATATAATTCTTATGCCGGCAGACCTCGCTGAAGCTGTTGATGCAGTCTGTGCGGCTGTCGAAAACGGTGAAATTGATTCTGCACGTATAGATGAAAGCGTTCTGCGAATACTTAACAAGAAGTATGATTTGGGTCTTTTAGACGAGAACTTCAATCCGGCAGAACCTGATTCCGAAGAAGTTACGGAAGAATCATCTGAAGAAACTACGGAAGAATCGTCTGAAGAAACTACAGAAGAATCCGCTGAAAATGCTGATGAAACTGTTACAGGCGTTTCCGGAGAATCCACCGATGTAATCACAACAACTACACTTGGAGGATACGTTGCAGGAACTTTTGTAGACCCCAACGCAACCACTACTACAACCACAACCGCATATGACTACGGTTATGATTATGACTATGATTATGATTATGATTATGACTATAATAACGGTTACTATGATTACGGATATGACGGCGGTTACGGATATTATGACGATACTTACAACTATGATTATAATTATGGTTACTGATAAGCATACTATTATTTGACAGGGAGTGATAACTTGAAATACTTTTTAAAGAAAGACGAATTAATTGGAACAGACTGCCACGAATTTTTCAGGGGCAAGTGGAATAATCTTTTCTGGAATGATGAGTCGATTTACATTTATGACGAGGACTTTTCGGACACCGGTCTGAAAAAGCTGTTTCTGGACGTTCTTCCGGAGTACTCGCCTTATGAGTCAACCGAAATTACACCCGAATCGTGGCAACTGATTTGTGAAGCGGCTTTCGGTCGTACAAAGGAAGCAGTCAAAGACCTCAATGAATGGGTACAGGAAGTATTTGCAGAATGCGGAGTATTTACTATTCTCGGCATATGAGGCTGAAAGGAATGGTGATTTTATGCCGTCTATAAAAGTCCTGAGCAGAGAAGTGGCAGAACTTATTGCTGCCGGTGAAGTCATTGAAAAACCAGCTTCTGTAATAAAGGAACTTGTTGAAAACTCCATAGACTCCGGAGCAAGGCACATAACGGTTGAGATAAAAAACGGCGGTAAGACTTATATGCGTGTTACCGACGACGGCTGCGGAATGACTTACGATGATGTTCCGAACGCTTTTAAACGTCACGCAACAAGCAAGATTTCCAGTAAAAAAGACCTTGACAGTATATACACCCTTGGTTTCAGAGGTGAAGCACTTGCATCAGTTGCGGCTGTTTCAAGGGTCGAGCTTATGACCAAGCCCAAAGAACAGGATTACGGCACAATGTACAGAATTGAAGGCAGTACGGAAGTTTCCTGCGAAAAGTGCGGCTGTCCGGACGGTACGACTATTGTTATACGTGACCTTTTCTTTAACGTTCCGGCAAGGTACAAGTTTATGAAAAAGGACGTTTCAGAAGCAAACGCCGTAAGTCAGGTGATACAGAAAACCGCACTTTCACACCCCGAAGTGGCTTTTAAATTTATACGTGACAACCGTCCTGAAATCAATTCCAGCGGTGACGGAGACCTTTATTCAGCGATTTATTCAGTGTATGGACGGGAATTTGCGCATGATATGATGAAAGTTGACTACGAAAACAACGGCATACACATAACAGGTTATATTATAAAGCCGCTTTATGCAAAAACAAACCGTTCATATCAGAATTTCTTTGTAAATGGCAGATATGTTCATTCAAAGTTATGTTCAGCGTCAGTTGAATGTGCCTATACGGGTATGATTATGAAAGGAAAGTTTCCGTCGTGTGTGCTGATGATTGACATAAATCCGGCTGTAACTGATGTGAATATTCACCCGTCAAAAGCTGAAGTGCGTTTTGCAAATGAAAAGGAAGTTTCAGACGCAGTATTTTATGCAGTTAAAAACACTATCATAGGCAACGGACTGTTATATGAATTTGAGACTGACAAGGAAATTTATTCCAACTTTTCCTGCATGGAAGACGGTGAAGTTGCTCAGCAGGAAACGGAAATATTTACGCCTGTTGAGAAAATCTCCGAAACCGAAATATTTACACCTGTTGAGGAAATCTCCGAAACCGAAAAATTTATTCCCGACAGTCAGTCCGAACCCGTTAATATTGAAACGCCTTTGCAGGTGCCGTACAGTACAGATGAAAGTACTTCTGACGTACAGTACGAAGAACCGCCGTTACCGGAAATGCTTGACGGTTTCAGTTATATAAACAAAAGCCTGTTTGAAGATTCCGTACCGACTGTAAAAGAGTTTCCGGAACCTGAACCGCAGAAAAATCCTCCGACTGAGAGAACGGAAATACATGCGATTGGAGAAATTCTCGGACTGTACGTCATTGCGGAAACTCAGGACAAAAAAATGGTAATAATTGACAAGCACGCAGCTCATGAACGGATAATTTTTGAACGTCTGAAAAGCCGTAACTGCCGTCAGTATATGCAGATGCTTATGACTGATATAAAAGTTCTTCTTACGGCAGAGGAGTTCAGTGCTATGCAGGAAAATACAGAACTGCTTGAAGATATGGGATTCAGGTTTGACTTTTCGGAAAATCCATGCATTATCGCAAAAGCCGTGCCTACTTTTGTAAACAATATGGACGTTGAAGGAATTATTTCGGAAGTTGCTGAAAACCTGCGTTTGCATGTCCATAATCCACAGTCGCATGTGCTGGACGATATGTTGCATACAGTTGCGTGCAAGTCCGCTGTAAGAGCCAACGACAAATGCAGTATTCAGGAATTGCAGTCGCTTGCGGAGCAGGTCTATTATGATGAAAGAATCCGTCATTGTCCGCACGGCAGACCGGTTATGTTTTTTATGACTGAAAACAATATAGCACATCAGTTCAGGCGTACATAAAGAGGGGAGTTTTATTTTTGGCAAAACCTAAAATACTCGCAGTAGTAGGCGCAACGGCTTCGGGTAAAACTTCGCTCGGCGTGGAGCTTGCGAAAATATACAACGGCGAAATTATTTCTGCTGACTCAATGCAGATTTACAAGGGACTTGATATAGCCTCGGCAAAACCCACTCCGGAGGAAATGCAGGGTATTCCTCATCACCTTATTGATTTTCTGGACAGGGACGTTGCTTTCAGTGTATCGGACTATGTAAGTCTTGCAAACGAAAAAATAAAAGATATTCTCAGTCGTGGAAAGCTTCCGATAATAGTCGGCGGTACGGGACTGTATATTGATTCACTGCTGAATAACGTGAAGTTTTCGGACGGCGGAAGCGACGAAGTTTACCGTGAGGAACTCTATGCAATTGCACGGGAAAAAGGCAATCAGTATCTGCACAATGTGCTTGCGGAAACCGACCCCGTTTCGGCTGAAAGTATTCATATGAATAATGTGGTACGTGTTGTTAGGGCTTTGGAAGTATATCACATTACTGGCAGGCGTTTCAGCGAACTGAAAGCCGAAAGCCGTCTGGTTGAAAGTCCGTATGATTCACTTATAATCGGACTTGACTACCGTGACAGACAAACTTTATATGAACGTATAAATTTACGTGTTGACGAAATGGGCAGAAACGGTCTTGTTGAAGAAGCCGAAAGCATCTGGAAAACCGGCGGTCAGAAAACGGCTTCAAACGCTATCGGTTACAAGGAACTTATACCGTATTTTGAAAACATAATGACGCTTGACGAATGCCTCGACACGATAAAACAGGAAACACGACGTTACGCCAAAAGACAGCTAACATGGTTTAGAAAAAATACACGTATTCAGTGGATATTTTTGGACGAAATTGATAAAAAAAGTGAAATTTCAGAAAAGTCTAAAAAAACTATAGAAAATTACTGGAATGTATGATATAATGTATTAGGTGTATATAAATACATATTTACTTAAAAATTTTAAAGAAATGGAGATTTGTGTATGAACAAGACTATCAATTTGCAGGACGTTTTTCTTAACCAATGCAGAAAAGACAAAATTATGGTTACTATTATTCTTACCAACGGCTTTCAGTTCAAGGGTATGGTAAGAGGTTTTGACAGCTATGTCGCTATCTTCGATGTGGACGGCAAACAGCAGCTTGTGTACAAACACGCTATATCAACAATCGTTCCGTCAAGAGCCGTTTCGATTCTTGATGCAGCCGAAAAAAATGACTGAGCTGGTGATATGAATGCGCTCCGGTAAATCAGAAAACAATGTTATTGTCAAGTTCCTGCGGAACACTGTCCTGATTTTGTTTCTGGTTATTTTTATAAGCATATTCTATAACTTCCGCAACAAGGCAACTCCTACAGAGTCCGCACTTATGGCAGAAGCTACTTCTTCCGGAATCCTCAAAGGTGTATTCATAAGAAATGAACAGGTTCTACGATACAGCGGCAACGGTGTGCTGAGCTATAATGTTTCTGACGGCGGTAAGCTTGGTATGGGTACAGTAATCGCCAACGTCTATCCCACTGACGAACAGATAAGCATAAACAGGGAAATTTCCGCACTTGAAAACCAGCTCGCCATACTCGAAAAAATCCAGAATCGTGGTACGCTTGAATCTGCCCAGCCTTTAAGTCTTTCTGCAAATATCGAGGAGAATTTCCGTAATTATATATATTGCCGTGATATGAAAGACTATGATACTATAAAATCCGACCTTGACACGCTTCTGGTTGAAATGAGTACATATCAGATTATCACCGACGAAGTAACGGACTTTAATCAGCAGATTGAGGATATAAACAATCAGATTATGCAGCTCCGGCAGCAGTCGGTACAGCCGATAGAAGTCATACTGTCCGACCGTCCGGCGTACTTTGCAAGCTATTGTGACGGCTTTGAGGATGTACTCAGAAAGGAAAATATAAATCAGATTACTGTTCAAATGCTCAACAGCATTGACGATAACAAAAGTACGGACAATACAGTTGTCGGAAAACTTATAGACGGCTACAACTGGTATCTTGCCGGAATAATTGACAATTCCCATCACGACTATGAAGCGGGAAACTGGGTAAAACTGCGTTTTGAAGCGTCTGCCGATACCTATAACGCAGAAATCATTGATATACATGATGAGGGAAATCCCGAACAGAGTATAATAATTATGTCATGCAGCCGGTTCAATCAGGAACTCGTTCAGCACAGATGCCAGTCTGTCGAAATCATAAGAGGCAATTATAAGGGTCTGAAAGTTCCACGGGAATCAATAAGATTCAAGGACGTTGCGGAACAGGTGAAAACCGTTTCCGGTGATACAGAGATAATTTCAGAGGAAATTGTAAACAGTAAAGGCGTTTATATCCTGAAGGGCGAACAGGTGGAATTCAAGAAAATTGACGTTATATATGAGGGCAGTGACTATGTGTTGTCAGCGGTTCACGATGATGACAAAAGTTATCTCGCATTGTATGATGATATTATGATTGAAGGTGTTGAAAAAAGTGGAGAATAATTTCAGTTACATTTACGAAAACCTCCGCATTATACGTGAACGTGTAAATGAGGCTTATGCAAAATACCGTTCTCCGGAAGATAATGTCCGTATTATGGCGGTTACAAAGACTGTCGCTCCTGAGGCTGTCAATTATGCGGTTTCACTGGGAATTGACCTGCTTGGCGAAAACCGTGTGCAGGAATATCAGTCCAAAAAAGACTTTTATGACAGTTCGGCAGAAGTGCATTTTATAGGAAGTCTACAGACCAACAAGGTAAAGTATATTATTGATTCGATAAGTATGATACATTCAGTGGACAGCCTTAAGCTTGGCGAAATAATAAGCCGTCAGTCGGTAAGTCACGGAAAAGTCACAGATATACTATGCGAAGTGAATATAGGCGGTGAAGATTCAAAAGGCGGTGTTTCACCGTCTGAAACAGGAGAACTTATTGAACAGCTTGCACAGCTTGACGGTATACGCATAAGGGGTCTGATGACGATTCCGCCGCCGTCTGACAGTGACGTTTTTCTGGGCAGAATGAAAGAACTTTTTGACAGAATCTCCGAAGACAAAAAGTCCGTTGTTTCGCTGGACGTTCTCTCAATGGGTATGTCTCACGATTATGCCGAAGCTGTAAAGTACGGTTCTAATATCGTGAGGATAGGTACGGCACTTTTTGGCGCAAGAAATTATAACAGATAAATGTCCGTTCACGGAATAATCCGCATTTGTTCCGTGCTGACAAAAAGATAAAATTAAATGCGGAGAAGGAGTATTAAACAACATGAATCCTATTGAATATCTGAAAAATTTTTTCTTTCCGGCAGACGATGAAATAGAAGATGATGAGGAAGTTTCTGAACAGGTCGTTCCGGTACGCAAGCCATCTCCTGAACCTCCACGTACCGTGGAAGAAGAAGAACCTACTGCCGCACCATCACCGAAACAGGTCTATGAAAATACAGCCGGCACTGCTGCTAACAATAACAACAGCAATAACAATACCTCCGGCGAAAGAAACGCCGTCAACAGCCGCAGAAATAAAGTGGTAAACATTCAGACAACTGCACAGCTTCAGGTTGTGCTTGTAAAACCGTCAGCGTTTACTGATGCAAAGCAGATTGCAGACCACCTTATAGCAAAGAAAACTGTTGTGCTTAATCTTGAAACAGCTTCTCCGGAAAACAAGAGAAGAATTATTGATTTCCTTGTGGGCGTTGCCTATGCAAACGGCGGCAGTCTCAAACCCGTTGCAAATCTCACATATATCATAACTCCGTATAATGTCGGATTCATAGGCGAAGACCTTGTAGGTGAACTTGAAAACAACGGAGTGTTTATCTGATGGACTCATCGTCTGATAAGTTCTTTTATGCCCGTCTCGGTGATATGGTCAGCCTGACAGAAAAAAACGGAGTGTGCAGTTTTTCGGACTTCCTTGACGAAAGGCAGTGCGCAGAAACTGAAAAATGGTGCATACATAATACCGGCGGTCTTATGTACACATTCTGGGGCGGTTTTCCCGATGCCTCACGCAGAATGCTTGCCGTTTATCCGGATTACTATGAAGACTATATTATGGAAGATTTCCCGTTGGTATGCCTTACTTTCACGTACAGGAAAGAAGACAGGCTTACGCACCGTGACTTTCTGGGGACGTTTATGGGTATGCGGTTAAGGCGTGACGTAATAGGCGATATTGTTGTCGGTGAGGGTATAACGCAGGCTTTTGTCACTGACGTTGCCGGAAAACTTATTTCAACAATCATATCGAAAATCGGTCGCACCGGCGTTAAGTGCTTTACAGACAGACCGTTTGAAATGGAAGTGAAGCAGGAGTTCAGAACTCTCAGCGGAACTGTTGCTTCACTTCGTCTGGACTGCGTGGTTAGTTTTGCGACAGGTCTAAGCCGTGAAAAATCCGCCCTCCTGATACGTTCGGACAAGGTTGAAGTAAACCATTTTCAGGCTAAGTCAGTTTCAGCAGAAGTCCGCACCAATGACGTACTTTCAATAAGGGGCTTCGGAAAATTCATACTTTCCGGAACGGACGGACTGACACGCAAAAACCGTATACATATTACTTTGAAAAAATTTGTTTAGAGGTCAATAACAGTTAAAGAAAAATTATAAAAAGTTATTGCAGCTTATAAATCCTTTGTAAAGCAAAGGTCGGCGCTTCAGATAGCAGTTCATAAGACGTCGCACTGTCTGTTTGCAGAAAAAGCTTGAACGGTGACTGCCGTCGCAGAATTTAAATTTGAAACCGCACGAAAAAAATTTTGGCAAATAAGTAAAGAAAGGAAAAAGTTACTGGCATGGTATTCAGCCACAGGATTGGTGTTTATCGTGTGTACCCGCACGTTAGCGGGGAATTTACGCCTTCGGAGTGTCGTGCCAAACATGAGTAGATTATGATTTATCATATCAAAAATGGACACGTTGAACAAGGAATGAAACATAAAAGTTTATTTTATAGCTTTTTATAAGTTTTCAGTAACGGTGAAAGATATGATTACTTCCAAAGATGTAAGAAACAAAAGATTTGAAAAAGCAGCTTTCGGCTACAAACAGGAAGAAATTGACGAATTTTTCGCTCAGCTTGAAGCAGAGCTTGATGAAATGGAACGTGAACGCAATGAGGCTAACAATAAAATTCAGGTTCTTGCCGACAAGGTGCGTGAGTATATGAGAGATGAGGACGCTTTGAAAGACGCACTTCTGGGTGCGCAGAAACAGGGTCATCAGGTAATCAACGATGCCCACGAAAAGGCAGAACAGATTATTGCGGAAGCTAAAGCAAAAGCCGCTGCCCTTGAAGATGAAGCTGTCCGTCAGCATGCACTTGCTATGGAAAAGAACCGTGAGGAAATCGCTAAGGAAAAAGAAGCCCTTATTGAAGCGCAACAGCAGGTTTCGGATTTCAAGAAGAGCCTGTTTGACATCTACAAAGAGCATCTTGAACTGATTTCCACAATGCCGGAAACCTTTGAAGAAGCTACCGGACAATCCCCGACTGCTGAACAGATTGCTTCTGCATTTGTATCCGAATAGGCTCAGTAACCTGAAAAATAAGACGAAAGGAGAATTTTTCACATAAGTGAAAAATTATGTAAAAAATGGATTTGGATTACAATACTACGCTTAATTTACCAAAGACAGACTTCCCGATGCGTGGAAATCTGCCGAAAAGAGAACCCGCTGTTATTGAAAAATGGGAAAATGAAAGACTTTACTATAAAATGATTGAAAAAAATCAGGGCAAACCGTCATATATCCTGCATGACGGTCCTCCGTATGCCAACGGCGAAATTCACCTTGGTACAGCTCTTAACAAAACACTGAAAGACTTTATTGTAAAGTACAAGAATATGAGCGGATTCTGTTCGCCGTACGTTCCGGGCTGGGACACTCATGGTCTTCCTATCGAACTCAAGGCTATGAAAGCTATCGGCGTTGAAAACGGCGCAATTCCTCCTGTTGAACTCAGAAAACATTGTCACGACTTTGCTATGAAGCATGTCGAAAATCAGATGAGACAGTTCAAACGTCTGGGTACTCTCGGCGATTATGACGACCCGTATCTTACACTTAAACCGGAATTTGAAGCCCGTCAGATTGAAGTATTCGGAGAAATGGCTAAAAAGGGTTATATGTACAAGGGTCTTAAACCCGTGTACTGGTGTCCGGACTGCAATACGGCTCTTGCAGAAGCCGAAATTGAATACTCAAACGACCCCTGCCACTCTATATATGTGAAGTTCAATGTTACGGACGACAAGGGAATCTTTACCGGAATGGGTCTTGACCTCTCAAAGGTCTATTTCGTAATCTGGACGACTACTACATGGACAATCCCCGGCAACCTTGCTATCTGTTTAGGTCCTGAATATAATTACACTCTTGTCAAATCCGGTGACGAATACTATGTAATGGCTGAAGAACTCGTCAGAACTACTATGGAAACAGCCGGTATTACGAACTACACAACAGACGGTATTTTTACAGGTGCTGAACTTGAAGGCATAAAAACAAAACACCCTCTTTATGACAGACTTTCACCGGTAATTGTCGGCGACCACGTAACCCTTGAAAGCGGTACGGGATGCGTTCATACTGCTCCCGGATACGGTGTTGAGGACTTTGAGGTATGCAAGAAATATGATGACATAGGCATTATAGTATGCGTTGACTCAAAGGGTAAGCAGACCGCCGAAGCCGGAGAGTTTGAGGGGATGGACACCGATACCGCCAACAAGGCTATTGCCAAAAAGCTTGAAGAATTAAATGCACTTCTTGCTATTCAGAAAATCGTTCACCAGTACCCGCACTGCTGGAGATGCAACAGTCCGATTATTTATCGTGCAACTGAACAGTGGTTCTGTTCTGTAAACGGTTTCAGGGACGAAGCTGTCAAGGCTATTGAAGCTGTACAGTGGATTCCGGAGTGGGGCGAAGACAGAATAAAAGGTATGGTACGTGACAGAAGCGACTGGTGCATATCCCGTCAGAGAACATGGGGCGTACCGATTCCGATAATCTACTGCAAGGACTGCGGCAAACCAATTGTCAATGATGATACTATAAAAGCTATTTCTGACCTTTTCCGTGCTGAGGGTTCTGACGCTTGGTGGACTAAGGACGTTAAGGAATTTATTCCCGATACAGTCAAGTGTGACTGCGGCTGCGGAGAGTTCACAAAGGAATACGACATTATGGACGTATGGTTTGACAGCGGCGTTTCGCACTCTGCCGTAATGGAACAGCATAAGGGACTTACATGGCCTGCTGATTTGTACCTTGAAGGTGCTGACCAGTACAGAGGCTGGTTCCAGTCATCGCTTTTAACGTCTGTTGTATATAAGGGTACTGCGCCTTATAAGGCTGTATGCACGCACGGCTGGGTTGTTGACGGTGAGGGCAGAACTATGCACAAGTCACTCGGCAACGGCATTGACCCCTCCGAAATCACTGACCAGTACGGTGCGGATATTCTGCGTCTTTGGGTTGCGTCCTCGGACTATCATTCGGATATAAGAATTTCAAAGCCTATTCTCAGTCAGCTTTCGGACGCTTACAAGAAAATCAGAAATACAGCCCGCTTCATTCTCGGCAATCTCGGCAACGGCAAGGGCTTCAACCCCGATACCGACTGCGTTTCATATGACAGACTTACAGAGCTTGACAAGTGGGCTATGCTGCGCCTTGACGCACTTATTGACAAGGTTAACGAAGGCTACAACGCTTTTGACTTCCATATTGCATTCCACGCAATCCATAACTTCTGCGTAATCGATATGTCCAACTTCTATCTTGACATCATCAAGGACAGACTTTATTGTGAAAAGGAAGATTCAGAGCTTCGCCGTGCCGCACAGACAACTATGTATAAGATTCTCAGTGCTATTGCAAGACTTGCCGCACCTATAATCTCGTTCACGGCTGAGGAAATCTGGGGCTTTATGCCGCACTCCTCCGAAGATGATACCCAGAGCGTTTTCCTTAACCAGATGCCCGAAAAGTCCGGCATTGAATCATCTGTTTATTTTGAAAACAAGTGGGGCTTTATTGAGAGAGTACGTGAAACAGTAAACAAGGCTCTTGAAAATGCAAGAAATGCTAAGATTATAGGAAAATCACTTGAAGCTAAGGTAATCATTCACTGTAGTGAGAATCAGGTTGATATTTTTGAAAAGGATAAACAGGATTTGACAGCGGCTCTCATTGTTTCAGAAGTGGTATTTGTCGGTGACAGAACTGCTGAAGATGCAGAGAAAAATGGTATTACTGTAAGCAATATTGAAGTTGTCAGGGCAGACGGCGAAAAGTGTGAACGCTGCTGGTGCTATTCAAAGTACGTAGGTACAAATCATACTCACCCGACGCTTTGCGAAAGATGCGTAATTGCTGTTGAAGTATAATTACTGATTATACTGCCTGCTGTCTCAATGGCAGCAGGCAGTATTTGTTGAAAGGAAAAATTAATGGCAGTTTTTCTTGTTATAATGATTGGTGTACTTGTGGCGGCAGACCAGATTGTGAAAAACTGGGCTGTTGAAGTATTGCAGCCTGTCGGAAGTATGGATTTCATACATTTCGGCGATTTCAAGATACTTGACCTTACGTACCTTGAAAACAGAGGTGCTATTTTCGGCAGTATGGCAGGACAGAGATGGTTTCTGGTTGGATTTACTTCGCTTGTCATCATTGCCGGAATCGTCTTTATGTTCATGTCGCTTAAACGCTCTAAACTTTTTGTCGTGGCGGTAGGACTTTTCGTTGCCGGAGGTCTGGGAAATCTCATTGACCGCATACGGCTGGGATACGTTGTGGATATGTTTGAAATAAAATTATTCAACTTTGCTATATTCAACGTTGCCGATATATGTGTGACAACAGCGTTTGTGATGCTTATGGTTTATGGGATATTCATTGAACCGAAAATTGAAAAGGCAAAAGCCGAATCCGGAAAAGAGGCGGAAGACAATGCCTGAAATTATTGAATTTGTCTCCGGAATATCCGGTGTAAGAATTGATAAGTATGTTTCCGAAAATACAGAACTTACACGTTCAGCGGTGCAGGGACTGCTTGAAAAAGAAAAAATCCTTGTAAACGGCGTGTCGGTAAACAAGAACTATAAATTAAAGTCCGAAGACTGTATAGCGGTTGAAATTCCCGAACCGCAGACTATGGACGCTGTACCGGAAAATATTCCGCTTGATATAGTGTACGAAGATGATGAACTGCTGGTAGTCAACAAGCCGAAAGGTATGGTTGTACACCCTGCACACGGCAACTATAACGGTACTCTTGTAAATGCCCTGCTGTACCATTGCGGGAAAAGTCTTTCCGGTATCAACGGCGTAATCCGTCCGGGAATTGTGCATAGAATAGACAAGAATACAAGTGGACTGCTTATTGTTGCAAAAAATGACAAATCTCATCTGCAACTTGCGGAACAGATTAAAGAGCATAGCTTTACCCGTGAGTACGAAGCGATAGCTGTCGGACATTTCAAAGAAACTTCCGGAACTGTTGACGCACCGATAGGACGGCACAAGACTGACCGCAAAAAAATGTGTGTTACGACTGAAAATTCCCGTAATGCCGTTACGCACTATTCAGTAATAAAGCAGTATGGGAATTATGCTCATTTGCGGTTACGGCTTGAAACGGGTCGCACTCACCAGATAAGAGTACACTTGTCGTATATCGGACACCCCATACTCGGTGATGACGTTTACGGAAAACCTTACAGAGACCTTGACGGACAGTGTCTCCACGCCCGTAAGATAGGCTTCGTTCACCCGACAACCGGCGAATATATGGAGTTTACAGGCGAGCTGCCGGAGTATTTCCGGAAACTTCTTGATAAACTTGAAAAAATGAGGTGAAGATTTTGTTTGAAAATATATCAGAAGTTGTTATCATGAGTGATATGGACGGTACTTTGCTGACTTCCGACAAGAAGATTACTGAAAAAGACCGTTCGGCTATTGAAAGATTCATTTCATTGGGCGGAAAGTTTACAGTTTCAACGGGGCGTACTCTTGAGGCTTTTGAACAGTATCGCCGTATTCTTGACCTGCGTATACCGGTGGTTTTGTATAACGGCGGTATTATTTACGACTATCAGAAACATAAAGTTTTGTATGCTGAGTATCTTCCGGACGGTGTGCGTGAAATATCTGGGGAGTTACTCAACGCTATGCCGGAAATCGGCGGTGAAGTTCTTAAACTTGATAAAACCTACGTTTTCCGCAACAACTACTATCAGAAACTGCATACCGATATGTGCGGAATATCTCCTGAATATGCCGGACTGCCGGAAATACCGTCCGGCGAATGGCTGAAAGTACTGTTTGCGATGTCTCCGGAGGATATACCGGTTATGGAAAAAATTATTTCCGGAAAAAATTACAGTACTGTTGATTTCGTGAAGTCGTCAGGAATTTTCATAGAGATGTTACCGCATAATATAAGTAAAGGGTCTGCACTTGACGAATACAGAAAGCTTGACGGTATGCAGAAATGTACATTTGTGGCAATCGGGGACTTCGATAATGATATTGAAATGATACAGGCGGCGGACTTGGGTGTATGTCCTGCAAACGCAGAGGATTCCGTGAAAAAAGTTTCGGGTCTGGTGCTGGAAAATTCAAGTGACAACGGCGCGGTTGCGGAACTCATTGACTATATAATTACAAAGTGTAATGCCTTATAACGGTAAAACCGTTAAAAATAAAAATCGTATGGAGGTTATTATGGACGCATCTATCAAAAAGGATTTGCAGAAAAAAGCCTGCAAAGTAAGAATGGGCGTTATTGAGGGTACTTATAACGCTAAATCGGGACACCCTGGCGGTTCGCTTTCTATCAGCGATACACTAACTTATCTCTATTACAACAAAATGAACGTTGACCCAAAAGACCCCGAAAATCCCGACCGTGACAGACTTGTGCTTTCAAAGGGTCATACTGCTCCGGCATTGTACGCTGTTCTTGCACAGAAAGGTTATTTTCCGGAAGACGAAATTAAAAAACTTCGTCATATCGGCGCAATGCTTCAGGGACACCCCTGCATAAATATTACCGGAGTTGATATGTCAAGCGGTTCACTCGGACAGGGCATTTCAGCGGCGTGCGGAATGGCTCTTGCCGGAAAACTCGACAACAAGTCATATAAGGTTTATGCAGTTCTCGGTGACGGCGAAATTGAAGAAGGTCAGGTATGGGAAGCAGCAATGTTTGCGGCACACTATAAACTTGACAATCTCGTTGCAGTAGTTGACAATAACGGCTTACAGATTGACGGCGCTATAACAGAGGTCTGCTCTCCTGAACCGATTACGGACAAGTTTGAAGCATTCGGCTGGCACGTTATCACAATGGACGGTCACGACTTTGATGATATAGACCGTGCGTTTACAGAAGCCGGAACGGTTACAGACAAGCCCGTTGCAATAATCCAGAAGTCCGTAAAAGGCAAAGGTGTGTCGTTTATGGAAAATCAAGTAGGCTGGCACGGCACTGCTCCCAACAAAGACCAGTATGAGCAGGCTATGGCTGAACTCAATGCGCAGTTAAAGGAATTGGAGGACTGATACTATGGCAGACGTAATCAAAAAGGCTACCAGAGAGAGTTATGGCGAAACTCTCAGGGATTTGGCAGAGGAATACAAAGATTTGGTCGTGCTGGACGCTGACCTTGCCGCCGCTACCAAGACGGGAATTTTCAAAAAGGCTTATCCGGACAGATTTTTCGACTGCGGTATTGCAGAAGCAAATATGATGGGCGTTGCAGCTGGACTTGCGGCCTGCGGAAAAATCCCTTTTGCAAGTACGTTTGCAATGTTTGCGGCTGGACGGGCTTTTGAAATCGTAAGAAATTCAATAGGTTATCCGCACCTTAATGTGAAAATCGGTGCAACTCACGCCGGAATCTCAGTCGGTGAGGACGGTGCAACACATCAGTGCAACGAAGATATTGCACTTATGAGAACCATTCCCGGAATGACAATCATAAATCCGTGCGACGACGTTGAAGCAAGAGCCGCCGTAAAAGCCGCCCTTGATTTCAATGGACCTGTATATATGCGCTTCGGAAGACTTGCCGTGCCGGTAATCAACGACAGGGAAACTTATAAATTTGAACTCGGCAAGGGCGTTGTTATGAGGGACGGAAATGATGTAACTATAGTTGCCACCGGACTTATGGTTAATGAAGCGTTGCAGGCTGCTGAAACTCTTGAAAATGAGGGTATTTCCGCAAGAGTGGTGAATATCCATACTATAAAGCCGCTTGATAAAGAGTTGATTTGCAGGTGCGCAAAGGAAACAGGCGTTATTGTTACAGCAGAGGAACACAGCATTATCGGCGGACTGGGTTCGGCGGTTGCAGAAACTGTTACAGAATGCTGTCCCGTACTTGTTGTAAAAATCGGCGTTAATGACGTTTACGGACACTCAGGACCTGCCGTTGATTTGCTGAAAGAGTTTGGCTTGTCGGCTGAAAATATCGTAAAGACCGTCAAAGAGGCTGTAAAGCTCAGAAAGTAATACTCATATAGAAGTAATGCCCGAAAGTAGTTTTTTAACTTCTTTCGGGCTTGTTTTAATTATTTGTTTATCTGCATAAATCGGAGTTTATCAAATGTTCAAATTATTACTCGTTGATGATTACTTTTTTGATACCCTGAACGCTGTTAAGAGCAAGAAGTATACCGTGAATAACCTTATTCTCATTCTTAGGTTCAACATTCCCTAAATCAAGGTAGATTAAAACCTTGTCATCTTCTGACAAAACATTTAAATAGCCGGCATAACCATCACCTGTAAGTTTGAAATCGAAATTGCGTATGGCATTGCTTACAGCATCTGATTTTTCATTGTCAGCAGTACCGTCGGTAAAATAAACATTGTAATCGAAACATTCACCTTCGATTCCTTCAGCATGGGCGGTATAGTTAAGGTCAAGTTGTGTCAAGCCCAGAAATTCGTCCCAGCCTGCTCCTCCGGATTTACTGTATTCGTCTGCATCTTCATCATCCATGATAATACTGCCGTCATTGATGATTAATTTTTTTATTCCTGAAATATTGTTGAATACTTTCAGAAAACTTTCTAATATTTCATCATAGAGTTTTTCTTCACAGTATTTGTAATCTGCAAAAATACACACAAAATCTTTATCATGACGCTCATGGCTCAGACACATAGGGAAATATTTATCCCAGATAGAATCTATTGCAGTTTCTATCTTTTCAAGTTGCTCATCAGTAAATATTGTTTCAGGAAATATATTGAAACAAGCCTCACCTTTATTTTTAATCCTGAAATCAACGGGAAAATATGTATTGATTTTGTTACACTCCATAGTAGACTCCTTATATTGTTTCATATGTCATTTGTTTTGGATTCATACCGATAAATTCCGATTTATCCTAATAATATTATACATCAAAAGGAGTGTTGTGTCAATATAAATGCCATAGTATTTTGTACTTTTAATCAGATATCCCTTTTTTCATTTCTTAAATTAACAGTGTAGTTAATTAAAAGAAATAGATACACTTGTAAGTTCGTCTTCACCGGTAGCACTAAAGCTAAAAGAATATTTCTCTGCATATTTAACGCCAGAATATGAAATATCTCCGGCATATTTGGAAATTTCATAGCTGTCGCCCAAGGCTTCATATAAGTCCTCATGAGTATCATGAAATGTTATGCCGTTTACTGATATTTTCGGAACATCAAATTCCTCCATATGTGAATCTGATATGTCGATACTGCTTATTTGGGTATTTTCCGTAATTTGGGCAACACTCTTACAGTCTTTGAAAGTTATTACGCCTAAATACTGTCCCATATAGTTTAAATAACAATAAATATAATTGAAAGAAGCATATGCCACTTCCGAATCAAGCGAAAAATTTTCACCAAGCTGTCCCCAGGTAAGTGGATATGACAGCTTTTGTCCGCATATATAGGTTGATTCAACGATTTTCTCAAAATCGAAATCCGATTGAACTTTTGTTGTTGGCTCAGTAGTATCATCTGCCGTTGCCTGCGTAGCTGCGGACGTTTCGATGATTTCTGTAGTTTCTGCGATTTCGGGGGCGGTGATATCTTGTCTATCAGACGGTACATTTTTGTCGCATCCGCCAAGTACCGCTGAAAAAAATGCCACTGCCCAAAAAACGCCTACGATTTTTTTCTCCATTTATTATCTCCTCCAATTACCTATTTTATCATTTTTAAGAAATCCCTTTGCTTTTTTATTTGTCAGACAATCCCAAATAGTTCATTTTTTAGCTCCTATAAATTTCGATTTATCCTGATAATATTATACATTAAAAGGAGTGTTGTGTCAATAAAAACGCTATAGTATTTCAGACTTATAATCAGAAATACTATGGCTGAAAATTTCTATATAAGTATCGTTTTTTTATGGCAGACCTGCTTTTTTGCGTAAAAGTTTAAATTATGTCAGAAGGGTGAAAAATCGCAGAAAGTTCTTTACATCTCCGGAAAATTGTGCTATAATTTTTTTATTACAGAAAAAAAGGAGCATACCATATGAACAAAGGAGACAAACGCAGAAAAAAAAGAAAATACAAAGTCCGTTATGACAGGATAGCGGCGGTATTTATTGCGCTGATAGTAATGGCAGTAGTAATAACTTCGTGCGTCAAGGGAATAATTAATAATGACACTCCTGACGATACGGAATCTTCCGGAAACGAAACTGTTACTTCTGAAATTCCGGAAGTTCCGGCAGAGACCACACCTCCCGAAACAACTCCGGCAGAGATAACAGATTCCAATGACCTGACCACTACTACAACGACAACAACCACCACGACAACAACAACCACAACGACTACGACTTCCGAAACAACAACCACCACAACAACTACTACAAAAATGAAAGAACCGCTTCCGGACGGCTATACAAACATTCCGATTGATTCCGAAGGCGTGTACAGCGGCAACCTTGTTGAAGTGAGCGTTAACAGAATCTACCGTTTTCCGGAAGACGATACAAATATTGTTACTCTTTTCGACCATATAAAAACAGAATATTACGGCGTAAGCGATTTTGAAGTAAAACTTGATGAGGAAGTTATTGAACATCTCAACGACCTTATGCAGGATTTTGCCGAAACCCAGAATAATACGGATATATTTGTCATAGGCGGATACCGTTCGGCAGAAGACCAGAACCAGCGTTACAATAACGGAATTTCCGGTGTTATGGGTGGATTTTCCGACTATCATACAGGCAGGAGTTTTGACATGGGAGTTTTTCCGCAGGACGGCTCAAGCTCCGGTTACTACTCGCCGACCGGCGTATATTCGTGGATTGACGAACACGCTGCTGATTACGGCTTTGTAGTGCGTTTTCCAGAGGGAAAAGAGGCTTTCACAAATGAAAGGGCAAGGACTCAGACCTATCGTTATGTAGGAGTTCCGCACTCTACCTATATGAAACAGAATAATCTTTGTCTGGAAGAGTATATTGATAAAATCAAGTCATATACTATCAACAAACCGCTTGAGATTTCGTCCGGCAAAAATATATATAAAGTCTATTATATCAGTGCGGATTCCGGCAGTACAACCGATGTCGGCATTCCGCTGGGCGGAGACTATGAAGTTTCCGGCAACAATGATGACGGTTTTATAGTTACCGTCAAAGTCAACTGATATACAAGAGAGCCAAAGGAAATTTTTTCTTCTGGCTCTTTTCTGAGATAATAATATGAACGGAGTTAAATGTGAAAAAATTGACAATATTTGTCTGTATGATGTTTACAGCAACGCTTTTTTCCTGCGGCAGCAACGACAGGGGAGACGGTTCGGGACATATGTATGATGTTTCTATTCTGGGAAATCCCCAAAGCCTTGACCCCCAGTACGCTGTTGATACCGCATCGAACACTATTATCAAAAACCTTTACAGCGGACTTGTGACTTCCGACGCAAACGGCAATATCCAGTGCTGCAATGCCGAAAGCTATTCCATATCGTCCGACGGTCTGGAATATACCTTTACTTTGCGGCAGGACAATTACTGGTTTTATGACAAAAACGACAATGACATTATTGATGACAACGAATATTTTCCAGTTACTGCAAAAGACTATGTTTTTGCTATGCGTAGAATACTTGACCCTGCTATGCAATCCCCTTATGCGCAGGATTTCGCCTGCATAAGGAACGGCAGCAATATTATTTCCGGAAAAGCACTTCCCGAAACTGCCGGAGTTATTGCGGTTGACGACTATACGCTGAATATTTCCCTTGACTATCCGTGTGCGGAATTTATGGGGCTTCTTGCTACAAACGCCGCCTGTCCGTGCAACAGGGATTTTTTCTACTCTACCAAAGGTCGTTACGGACTTGATGACCGTTCTGTAATGTCAAACGGTTCGTTTTTTGTACGTCAGTGGTTTTATGACCCCTACGGCGTCAACAACATTCTGTATATGAAAAAAAATTCCGTTAACAGCACTGATGATAATGAAATTATTCCGTCATTTCTGAGTTTTACCATTGAGTCGGACGAAAACGATATTAGGACTATGTTCCGTGACGGAAAGATTGAGTGTTTCACTACTGACAGCATTGACGGTCTGAACACCAATAAATATATTGTAGAATCTTCCAGTGCAACTACTCTCGGACTTATATTCAATTCTGATGATAAGTATTTTTCCGGTATCAGTATGCGCAAAGCTCTTGCATTGTCGATTGACAGGGGAAATATACTTGATACTGACGAAACGGATATTATTCCGGCTTATGGAATCATTCCGCCGGCGGTAACGCTTTTGGGCAGAAGTTACCGTGAACTTGTTTCAGACAGACAGTTTGAATTTTACAACATTGCCGAAGCTGAACGCTGTTTCAAAATCGCAAAAGCTGAGATACAGACGGAAAGTTTTGACGATATCAAGATACTTGTATGTGCCGGAACTGCTGACGCCGGTTATCTGCATAGGATTTCCCAGAACTGGCAGGATATATTTGGCTTTTATATAGGCATAGAAGAAGTTACTCCGGCAGAATTTGACAGGCGTATTTATGCAAAGGACTATAGTATTGCCCTTTATCCGCTGAGGGGCGGTTACAACAGCGGACTTGCTGTTATAGAACAGTTTGCCGTAAACGACTGTCTGAGTTATTCGGTTGACTGCGGTGAGCTGGCTGACGAAATACGCAGATGTGCGGACGTTTCGGAACTTGTTGACTGTTACTGCAATCAGGAGAGCAGACTGCTTGATGACTATGGTTTTGTGCCGTTATTCTATAAAAACTCCTACTTCATAATGGACAACGACAACGAAGATATTATTTATGATGCGTTTACCGGAGCTGTTGATTTCAGAAAAGCCAAAAACTACAGTTGAAAATTTTCGGGAACAGTAACCTGTTCCCGATTTATTATTCATTGCGGACTTTCCGGCGGTATTCGGACGGCGTGCAGTTCTTTAAATGCCGGAACTGCCGCATAAAATATGAATCGCTGTCATATCCGCATTTTTCGGAAATCTCACTTACTGACAAGTCCGTATTTTTCAGGAGTTCACAGGCATAGTTTATGCGGCTCTGTATAACGTCCTGAATGCATGTTATCCCAAATGCCTGCTTGTACAGTCTGTGAAAGTAAGTACGGCTGATATTGAGGTTGTAGCAAATATCATCAACTGACCATTCTTTCATAGGTTCGGCAATTATAGCTCTGCGGACTGCCTTCAGTCTGTTATAGTGCGGTATGTCCGGCAAACTCTTTTTTCTTGCTGACATTTCGCAGACCGATATGAAAATAATTCTCATTGACAGTTCCATAAACTCTATATGATACCTGCCTTTTTGTGAAAACTCCGATTTCATAGAGTTAAGCGTGTTGGATATTACGATGTCGTCCGTAATCGGCACGGGCTTATTTATCGGAATGTTCATTGATGACATATACTGTTTGTCAACAGGACTTATCTGGAAACTTACATAATCAAATTTTACAGGTACTTTGTCGGCTGAAACAAAGTCCGGTTTGTTTCCTGTGCTGAATATTGCTGCGGACGTTCCCTTGAACGTTATTTTTTCGCCGTCCGAACGGAATGTAACCGGCGTTCTGAAAAGAAAAAACGTATAATTATGAATGCAGTCCGTTTCAGATAACTGTTTTTTATTGCAGTTGAGGCGTATTCTGTTTACTTTCATACAATCCACTTCCTATAAAAATATTATCTATTATATCATACCGGAAAATTTTTTTCAATAAGTTTTATTCAATAAGGAGAAAATTATATTATATACAAATTGGTTACATTTTTGGATTTGTATTGACAATATGTGAATTATATGTTATTATATCTTTAAGAAGAATAAGGCGCAAAGCTTTATATAAACATCTGCCCTGTTTGATAAGGAGGGGTTTTTATGTCAGAGAATATCAATAACAACGAAAATTTCGACAACGCCGTATCAGGTGTTGAAGTCGTCCCGAAGAAAAAAGGTAAGAAAATTGCTTTAATCAGTGGTATAACTGCCGTTGCCCTTGTGGGAGGCGGTGCGGCTGCATACAACCTTTCGGACTATGTGAAGAATCAGGTTAATCTCCGTGTTATGAAACCTGCCAACTATTACGCCTGGGTTACTGAGGAGAACTCAAAGGAGTTTGCCGCCAAGGCAAGGGAAAATTACGCTAAGGCTTATGACAAGGCTCAGAACGGTCAGAGTGCTTCTGTAACTCTCAGCTATAAGGCAAGCGAAGAATTTAAGGATTATGCACTCAATGAAATACTCGGAGAACAGTATAACGAATACGATGATGAAGAATCTAAGTCAATCGTTAAAATAATCACTAATCTTGACGAATTTTCAATAGGCTGCAAAGCAGATGTCAAGGACAATCTTATATCCGGAAATGCTTTCGCAAAACTCAACGGCGAAACTCTCGTCAACAGTGATATGGCTTTTGATATGGAAAATTTCGACTACTTCCTGCGTGTGCCGGAGCTTACTGAACAGTGGCTCTGTATGGCTATGGGCGAAAGTATGAGCGATTACCTGATAGGTACAGAAAGTCTTATGAAAAATCCTTATGAATATATTTCTCCGGAACAGCTTGAGGACTTAATCATAAGATACACTAATATCTGGAATGAAACTGTATCAGATGTTGAGGTCGAAAAGAAAGAAACTCTTGACATATGCGATATTACGGTTGAATATACAGTAGTGTCCGCTGAACTCAACGAAGCAAAGCTTGCTGAACTTTTTACAAACTACCTGAACGAAATCAGAAATGACGAAGTTATAAAAAATATCGTTGTGAATGAAATCGGCGAATATACCGAAGAAGAATATTATGAAGAAATTGATGATATGCTTAATGAAATTGCCGAAGAAGATACTTCCAACAACGATAAGACCGCAACCGTTAATACTTATATTGACCCTAACGGCGATATACGTGGAATCAGATTTACAGCAAATGATGAAGAAGTGTTTATTGGTCTGGGCAAGGACGGCGACAATGTTCGTGGTGAAATGTACTTTGCCGACGAAAACGAAAAGGACTTCAGCATTGAACTCTATGCCGACGAGACAGACGGCAAGTACAATGGAAATATTGACTTCACTGAATACTATTCCTGTGATGAAAGCGAGACAGTAAGCATTGAGTTTACGGACTATGAGGTTGTCAACGAAGACAAGGGCTATGTGAATGCCAATGTTACATTTATAATTCCGGACGTTGACCCGATAGCTGTTGATTTCAGCACTGACGGCAGCTCTCAGGATATTTCATACAACATTAATTTTGACGGTACTGACTACGGTACAGTTACACTCAGCCTGTCCGCAGACGACAGCGCAGAGGTTTCGATTCCAAGCAAGGACGGCGCATTTGTTATAAGTCCCTATATGGATTCAGAGCCTGCTCTTGAAGACTATATCCCGCAGGAAAATATGAAGAATTTCATTTATGATATTCTTATAAAGATTGGTTTCAGTGAGGAGCTTGCGCAGGACGGTGCGGACGATATGATGGAAGAAATGTACTATGACTATGACGACAACGACTGGGAAACATATGATTCTGATATAGACTGGGACGACTTCGCCGCTGATTTTGACTATGATGATTTTGATGAGGATTTCAGCGTTGACAGCGATGTATGGAATCCCAATGAAGAAGGTATGTTCTCGACTGGTGAAATCACTGATGACGGAGAAGCTGATATTGATGTTGAGCTTGATGATTCCAACGAATGGTTTCGGAATGAACAGTATCAGGAAACAAATAACGCTTAATCGTTAATAACTCAGGAAACAAATAAATATAAACTGCCGTGCATATACGGCAGTTTTTTTGTTGCATTTTCCGACAAAAAACTGTATACTATATATAAGCGGAGTTTTTTATAAATGTGGTGCTTGTGGTGCTTATTCAGCTATTATAAATTCCTTTCGTGTAAAGAAAAAATTTATAAAGAGTTTTATAAAAAGGCATTTATCCACCACTATCCACCACCATAATATTTTGTCGGGAGGAATATTTATGATATATCTGCTTGAGGACGATTCGGGAATAAGGAATTTTGTTACATATGCCCTTAATAACTCCGGTCTGGAAACGCAGGCTTTTGAACTGCCGTCGGACTTCTGGAGGGCTATGGGAGAAAATATTCCTGACCTGATTTTACTGGACATAATGTTGCCGCAAGAGGACGGTTTGTCAATACTCCGGAAAATCCGTTCAGTTTCGGCAACGGAAAAGCTTCCAATAATAATGCTTACCGCAAAGGACACTGAATATGACAAGGTTTCGGGACTTGACAGCGGTGCGGACGACTATGTTTCCAAACCTTTCGGGATTATGGAGCTTATGTCACGGGTAAAGGCTTTATTGCGGCGCACGTCCGGCAGCGATAAAAACGTCCTGTCAGTCGGGAAAGTATGCATTTACCCGTCAAAACACGAAGTTTCAGTTGACGGTGAAAAAATAAATCTCACTCTCAAAGAGTATGAGTTATTATTATGGCTGGTCAGGAATAAAGGCGAAGTTTATGCCCGTGACACGCTTCTGCAAAAAATATGGGGATATGGTTTTTCCGGAGAGAGCCGCACGGTTGATGTGCATATAAGAACACTGCGTTCCAAATTAGGCGGCAGCGGAGATGTTATAAAAACAATCCGTGGGGTAGGCTACAAAGCGGAGGACTTGAAAGTTGACTGAAAAAATATTCAAAAGTATAGTCGGGACTTCTGTTATAACGGCTGTGGTAACGCTGATTCTGGTGAACGTCCTTGACAGTGACAATATAGTTGTACAATCAGGAATATTTATAACAGCAGTACTGGTTGCGATTATTTTCGGACTTAGACGGGCAAAAAAAATTACCCGTCCGCTTATTGAGGTAAATCCCGATGACCCGAAAATAAACTATTCCGAAATAAATCCCCTTATACGTAAAATCCGCAGTCAGAAAGGCAAAATCAGCCGTCAGAAACACGAAGTCCGGAGCGGTCGGGAACAGTTGAGCCTTATAACCGAAAATATGAATGAGGGAATAGTTATTGCGGACGTCAGAAATAATATACTTTCGTGCAACTCCGGTGCTCTGAAGCTTCTGGGAGTGGAAAACGTGGGCGAGGGTCAGAGCATATATTTACTGAAT